>JBLHMP010000030.1:0-44144 GCA_047623555.1 Granulosicoccus sp. | reverse complement strand
GGCGGGACATCGGTCTGTCATTTTTCCATCTGGCTGGCATAAGTAGAACAATACCAGAACATCTTGGATTGGCAAGCCGTGTAACACTACATCCTGTGCTGCCGGATCAAAGGGGATAAGCCTTATCCAATTGAATACTGGCAAGTAACGCCCCTTGCCTACCGACCAACGATGCAAATGCCATTTGCCAGACCTCGCGAAACCAGTCACATGTCACAACATGTGGTATTTCATAACCAAAGCGTTGATTTCAGGTGTCATAATCGCCATCGTGTCCGAAGTGGCCAAGCGCCAGCCGGGGCTTGGCGCATTGATTGCGTCGCTGCCGTTGATTTCCGTGATGGGTATGATCTGGCTCTGGCGCGAGAAACCGGATGTGGCCAACATGGCCGAGCACTCAACCGCAACATTCTGGTATGTGCTGCCATCGCTGCCGATGTTCCTGCTGATCCCGATGTTGCTCAATCGCGGGTTTGCCTTTTGGGTCTCGTTACTGGCTGGCTGCATCCTGACAATTGTGCTTTACCTACTGATGATCGCAATAACATCCAAAATGGTTCTAAATCTGTGAACATTCCAACACTAAATCCGCCAACGTTGCCGCATGTTTGAAGGATTAACAGCGGTCGATTGGGTGGGCATTGTCGGCTCGATCATCATCTCGGGGGGCTATCTGGCCGTATCGCGCGGCTGGATTGATGCACGAAAGCCACTATTCAACGCGGTTAACCTGCTCGGAGCCACGCTGATTCTCATTTCGCTTTATGATCGCCCAAACGCCGGGGCCATCATCATCGAAGTCTTATGGGTGGCGATCGCGTTGTTCGCCTTAGGTCAGTATTTTTTCAGCAAACCGCCAAAGTAAATCACCCCAGATCGCCTTTATTCACATCCGCGTGCCGCCCCTCGCGCCAGCCCGCAAAAACCGCTAGCACTGGAGCATGAACAAATTCATTCCTCTCGCCCTGCCGCTCATCGGCGCCCTGATTGCGTATACCGTGGGGCTGCCCCAAACCTTGCGCGCGCATCCCTGGTAGGCCGACAAAGTCATCTGGTTGGGGCTTGGCCTTGGCTTGCTGCTCGCCGCCATTTTGTGGGGTCTTAGACTGCCTAAACCCTGGCGATTGATCAGCCTGACGGTGGTGGCCCTTGCCGCTTATGCCACCGCAAATATCGGTAAAACCCGGTTTGCTGCGTCTTACGCCGAAGACGCGCTGGCCGGGCAAATGTGGTATTTTGGCTGGATAGCAACCTGTACATTTACCTTGGCTCTATTGGCAACACTGGCATGGACCACCCGGCAACGCCATTGACCTAGGCCAGCGCAACCCTAATGATAAAAGGGTAAATTGTAACGATCAAAGGGTAATACCATGCTGTCACGCCGTCATTTCCTGGCAACATCTGCCGCAACAATCGTATTCACGGAAACCGCCTCTGCTGCAGTATTTGATCCAACACCGCAACTTGTGCGGATCAAAAAGGAATTTCTCCCCGGTCAGCTGTTGATCCTGCCAAGGTCCTATTACCTGTATTTCGTCACCGAACCCCGCAAGGCCATGCGCTATGGTATTGGCGTTGGTCGGGCCGGTCTTGAATTCACTGGAACCGCCACAATTCAGGTCAAAAAAGAATGGCCCACCTGGCGACCGACAGACGAAATGATCGAACGCTCTCCGCAAAGCTATGGCCGTTTTGCCGGAAACCATTATGTGCAACCCGGTGGTGACGACAACCCGCTTGGGGCCCGCGCGCTCTACCTGTTTCAAAACAATGTCGATACATATTTCCGCATTCACGGCACCACTGCGCCCAAAACAATCGGCCATTCGGTATCCAACGGTTGTATCCGAATGCTGAATGAACATGTCATTGATTTATACGAAAGAGTCCCCGTCGGCACGGTTGTCACAGTTTTGTAACCTCGGCGGGAAAAGGCCTGTTTGTCGGGGAGCTCTACAAAAAACCCTTGATTTACCAATCAGCAAGCCTCATATGGCCCCTGCGACGTTAAGCTATCGACCCTACTGCTCCTTTATTCGGCTCAGTCTTCGATCTTGCACTGACCTTGCCGACCTGCCGCATTCCGTGGGCAGCACAATCTAGGAGAACGACGATGGCTACTGGCACCGTCAAATGGTTTAACACTACAAAAGGCTTCGGCTTTATCGCTCCCGATGGCGGCAGCAAAGATGTGTTTGTACACATCTCTGCCGTTGAGCAAGCAGGCCTGACCGGTCTGGCCGACAATCAGAAAGTGAACTTTGACATTGAGCCCGGTCGTGATGGCCGCGAATCTGCGATCAATATCACTCTGTCATAAATTGACAACATTGATTTTACGACATTAAAAGGGCCGGGCATAGTAAGTTGCCCGGCCTTTTTTTATGCGCTCAGAACTGGCGTGATGCAATATTGCGGCCTGTCCGACCAGACCTTGGCCAGATCTCGGCCAGCGGCCTATTGCCCCGCCTTGGCGCGCGCAACCAGTTCCAAAACCGACGGCCCCATCGCCTCAACGATCAATGCAACCCCGTCGGGGTTCGGGTGCAAACCATCATCTTGCAAATATTTCAACATCTTGGCCGGATCAGTGCCATCGCCAATCCCGGCCATGAAATTTGGAAACAACAGCGCATCATGCTGCGCAGCTAAATCTGGGAAAATACTATCAAATGCGGTTTTGAATTCAGGTCCGTAATTCGGCGGCGCCGGGATCCCGACCAGCAACATCGCCACGCCCGCATGTTGCCCAGCCCGCAGAATACGATCAATGTTGTCCCGCGACAGCCCCGGATCAATGCCGCGCAACAAATCATTGCCCCCCAGCGCCACAATCATCGCGTCGACATCCGGCGTCAGCGTCCAATCGACCCGCGCAGCACCGCCGGTTGTTGTATCGCCGGACACTCCGGCGTTGATCAACACCACGTCGGCACCCTGATCGGTCAGCCAACGCTGTAGCTGTGGCACAAGCCCATCCTGACGTTGCAACCCATATCCTTGGGTCAGACTATCACCCAATGCCGCAATCGTGATCGGATCGGCCGTGGCGCCAAAGCCGCACCATATCAAAACTAAAGTCATTAACATCTTGTGCATTGCGCCAGCATCTCCATATCCAAATACAACCAGATCAAAGGCCTGCTGCAAATGACCGACCCAATCCTATCCCTCCAAGATGCCTCTTTGTCGCTGAATGGCAATGCCGGGCGCGTCGATATTCTCAAAGACATCACGTTGAACGTGACCAAAGGCGAGACGTTGGGCCTGATTGGTCCTTCGGGTTCAGGCAAATCATCGCTGTTGATGCTGATGGGAGGGCTGGAGCAGGCCACCAGCGGCACCATCACCGCCTTGGGACAGAACCTGACCGCCATGGATGAGGACGGGCTGGCCCGGTTTCGCCGCGATCACATGGGCGTGGTTTTTCAGTCCTTTCATCTGATCCCAACCATGACCGCGCTGGAAAACGTCGCCACCCCGCTGGAACTTGCCGGGGCACCTGACGCCTTTGAACGCGCACTCGCCGAGCTGGAAACTGTTGGGCTCGGCCACCGCGCCGGACACTATCCCGCACAACTATCCGGGGGTGAGCAGCAACGCGTCGCCCTTGCCCGCGCCTCGGCCCCACGGCCTGACATTTTGCTGGCAGATGAACCTACCGGCAATCTCGACGAGGCCAATGGCGCCGTGATTATGGACCTGCTGTTTGGCTTGCGTGACAAGAATGGCGCCACTTTGGTGCTGGTCACCCACGCCAATGAACTCGCGGCGCGCTGTGACCGAATCATCCGCCTGCGCGATGGCCACATTGATACCGATAGCCTGCAAAAGGCCGCTGAATGAGCACCCGTATCGCATGGCGCTTTGCCAAACGTGAATTGCGCGGCGGCCTGCACGGCTTTCGCATCTTTCTGGCCTGTCTCGCCCTTGGCGTTGCCGCCATTGCTGCCGTCGGCACTGTGCGCGCCGCGATCGAGGCCGGTCTCGCTCGCGAAGGTGCTGCCCTGCTCGGAGGTGACGCCGAGATGCGGTTCACCTTTCGCTTTGCCAATGACGATGAACGTGACTGGATGCGCGGCAATGCCCTGCGCGTCTCTGAAATCGTTGATTTCCGGTCTATGGCGATGGTTGACCATGACGGCACAGCCGAACACGGGTTGACCCAAATCAAAGCGGTGGATGCCAGTTATCCACTGATCGGCACGGCGCTGCTTGAGCCTGACATTTCGCTGCCCACGGCGCTTGCCGGTGAAAATGGTCTGCCCGGCGCAGTGATGGAACGTGTTCTGGTTGACCGCCTGGGCCTGCAAACCGGTGATAGCTTCCGCCTTGGCACCCAGGATTTCGCCCTGATGGCGGTGCTGCTGAAAGAACCGGACAACGCCGCCGGTGGCTTTAACTTTGGACCACGCACAATTGTGCGCAGCGCTGATCTGTCAGATTCGGGCCTGCTGACCTCTGGAACGATGTTTTCCACCAAATACCGGCTTGATCTGCCGCCCGATACTGATCTGCCAAAACTCGCCGACGCAGCGTTGAAACAGTTCGAACAATCCGGCCTGCGCTGGACCGATTCCCGCAATGGCGCACCGGGCGTGGCGCGGTTTGTCGACCGATTGGGCGCGTTTCTGGTGCTGGTTGGCCTGTCCGGCCTTGCCGTTGGTGGTGTCGGTGTTTCGGCCGCTGTGCGCGCCTATCTGGCGGAAAAAACCAGCGTTATCGCCACCCTGCGCACCCTGGGCGCCGACCGTTCAACAATTTTCCAAACCTATTTCATCCAGATCGGCATTCTGTCGATTGTCGGCATCATCATTGGCCTGATCCTTGGCGGCGTTGCCCCACTATTGCTGGCGCCGCTGATTGAGGCAAACCTGCCGATCCCCGCCGCCTTTACCATCTATCCCGAACCGTTGGCCGAGGCCGCAATTTATGGCCTGCTTACCGCGCTCATTTTTACCCTCTGGCCACTGGCCCGCACCGAAGACGTCCGCGCCGCCACCCTGTTTCGTGACGCGCTATCGTCGTCCCGCACCATACCACCAATGCGCTATCTGCTGGTGATCACCCTTGGGCTGGCCGCACTCATCGGGCTGGCCTCATGGTTCAGTGGCTCACCGCGCCTGACACTTTGGACCACCGGCGGCCTTGCCGGGGCTTTGGTTCTGCTGTCCGTCGCTGCCGTGTTGATCCAGGCACTGGCCAAACGCGGCGCAAAACTTTCGCGCGGTCGCCCGGCCCTGCGTTGGGCGCTCGCCGCCATCAGCGGCCCCCGCGAAGGCGCAACATCGGTGGTCCTTTCCCTGGGGTTGGGCCTGTCGGTGCTGGCCGCTGTCGGGCAAATCGATGGCAATCTGCGTCAGGCGATATCCGGCAACCTGCCAGACATCGCGCCGTCGTATTTCTTTGTCGATATCCAAAAAGACCAGATGGAAGGCTTTGCCGAGCGCCTGAACAACGATCCTGCCGTCAGCAAAGTCGAAAGCGCGCCAATGCTGCGCGGCGTCATCACCCAGATCAACGGGAAAAACGCCATTGAAGTTGTTGGCGAGCATTGGGTCGTGCGCGGTGATCGCGGCATTACCTATGCGCGCGATATGGCCAAGAACACCCATCTGACCGCTGGCGAATGGTGGGCGCCTGACTATACCGGCCCGCCGCTGATCAGTTTCGCCGCTGAAGAGGCCGAAGAAATGGGCCTGTCGTTGGGTGACGTTCTGACCATCAACATTCTGGGCCGGGACATCACCGCCACCATCGCCAGTTTCCGCGAAGTTGATTTCTCAACCGCCGGAATCGGCTTTGTGCTGACACTAAATCCGGCGGCTGTTGCTGATGCCCCGCACAGTTTCATTTCAACCGTCTATGCCGAAGAACAGGCCGAAGCCGCCATTCTGCGCGATCTGGCCACCGCCTATCCCAACATCACCGCCATCCGGGTGCGCGACGCAATTGAACGGGTTTCGGGTATTCTGGCCAGCCTCGCCGCCGCCACGTCCTATGGCGCTGCGGCGACGTTGTTGACCGGTTTTCTGGTGCTGATAGGCGCCGCCGCCACCGGGGAAAACGCCCGAACTTACGAGGCTGCAGTGTTGAAAATACTAGGCGCAAGCCGCCGCCGCATCCTTTACAGCTTTGCGTTGCGCTCTGTTCTGTTGGGGGCTGCTGCCGGGTCAGTTGCCCTTTTGGGGGGCATCATCGGCGGTTGGGCGGTCAGCACCTTTGTGCTTGAAACCAGCTACAGCGTCATCTGGCCCTCGGCCCTCGGCATCGTCATCGGTGGTGTTCTGGCGACCTTGCTGGCCGGGCTATTGTTCGCGTGGCGACCGCTGGCCGCACGCCCGGCCCGCGTGCTGCGCGCGCGGGAGTAACGCTAGGCAGCACAGCCAATCGGGCTTAGGATCGCCTTGAGCTCAAAGTTGTCACAGATTAGCGATCCACTGTGATGTCATCCAGATGCGCATAAAACGCCTGCGCAGCATCCGCCAAGGCCAACCGCAAACGACAGGCACTGATCAGCGGGCAACTGCCGTCACGATCCGCAAAACATTCGCTGTCAGGAACAGTGCCTTCGATTTGGCGGAATACTTCGCCAATGCGGATCTGATCCGCTGGCATACCCAGCTCCATGCCACCATTACGACCGCGCTGCGTGTGCAGATATTTCAGCTGACTTAGCTGATTGGTCACCTGTGCCAGATGGTTTTCGGACACATTGCAACAGCGGGCAATCTCGGCTTTGGTGACCAAGCGGCCAGTGTTTGTGGCACAATACATCAGCAAGCGAATGGCGATATTGGTTCTTTTGGTAATCCGCATAATCCGTCCTTTGGCCTAATCACGTTGGCTTAGTGTTGCACATTGCCGATAAAAGCGATTTGACATACATCAATCATACCTTTTGCAGGCAAGGACATCGCCCAATGGCAGACCCGTTTTTCTTTGGTTATGGCAGTCTGGTAAATCGCGCCACCCATACGTACCCGCAGGTCAGTCGCGCCCGCATCACCGGCTGGCGACGCGGGTGGCGCCACACCGACCCGCACGATGCAGCCTTTCTCACGGCCATCCCTGACCCGGACACAACCATTCAGGGCCTGATTGCCCATGTCCCGAATGATGACTGGATTGCCCTGGATGAACGCGAATGGGCTTACGCGCGCGTTCCTGTGACCTCGGCGGTTAAACATCCGTTAACCCACAACATAGACATCGCAGTTTACGCGATTCCAGCCGAACGCCACAACCAACCCTCAACCAAATACCCGATCCTGCTTAGTTATCTGGATGTGGTTGTTCAGGGCTATTTGCAGGAATTCGGCGAACAAGGCGCCCGGCAGTTCTTTGAGACCACCGATGGCTGGGACATCCCGGTCCTCAACGATCGCACAGCGCCGCGTTATGTGCGCCACCAATCTCTATCCGCAGCCGAAACCGATTTTGTCGACCAACACCTGGCTCAATACGCGCATCGCATCCTGCTGCAGGACTAATCCCAGCGCTTTCTGCTTTCCCTAAATATCCATTCAGGCCCTCAAACACGCGCAATCTCTGGCCGTTATGAACGCGCCCCTACCACCTGCATCAACGGCATAAACCCGGCCATATCCGGCCCGTGTTTCTGCCCGGTCAACGCCAGTCGCAACGGCATGAACAACCCGCGGCCTTTGCGCCCGGTTGCCTCTTTTACCGCGGCGGTCCAGTCGCCCCAGGTTGACGGGCCAAACGGCGCATCCGGCAACATATCCATCGCCTGCGCGATGAATTCCTTGTCCTCATCCGCAATCATCGGCTCGGCACCATCGCGACACAACGCCCACCAATCCGGCAGGTCCTTCATCGTGGTGATGTTCTGACGCATGAGGCTCCAAAACGGATCAGCCAACGCCTCCGGCACGCCCAGCGCCAAAATTTCATCGCGCACAACCGCAAAATCCAGTCCCTGCAAATAGCGTGCGGTGAGCGGATACACGTCCTGCACATCAAACTTGGTCGGAGCAGCCCCAAACCGTTCAATATCAAAGCCATCAATCAGTTCGGCCATGTCCGAGCGCACTTCAATCGGATCTGACGACCCCAGTCGCGCCATCATGCTAAGCAACGCCATCGGCTGCACCCCGGCCTCGCGCAGATCGCGCAACGCCAATGTTCCCAACCGCTTGGACAACGCTTCGCCCTGTGGACCGGTCAGCAATGAGTGATGCGCAAACGCCGGAACCGTGCCGCCCAGCGCCTTGATGATCTGAATTTGCGTCGCGGTGTTGGTGACATGATCTGATCCGCGCACAACGTTGGTCACACCCATTTCGGTATCATCAACAACCGATGCCAACGTATACAAAACCTGCCCATCACCGCGGATCAAAACCGGGTCCGACACGCTGGCCGCATCAATGGAAATATCGCCCAGAACGCCGTCGTTCCATTCAATCCGTTGATGATCGAGCAGGAACCGCCACACGCCCTGCCCGCGCTCTGCCCGCAGCTTTTCGGTGGCCTCATCCCTCAGTGCCAGAGCCGCCCGGTCATAAACCGGCGGTTTACCCATATTCAGCTGTTTCTTACGCTTCAAATCGAGCTCAACTGGCGTCTCAAATGCCTCGTAAAACCGATCCAACTTGCGCAGCTTCTCTGCCGCTTCGGCATAGCGATCAAGCCGCAGCGACTGGCGCTCGACCCGGTCCCAATGCAGGCCCAGCCATTCAAGATCTTGCTTGATGGCATCAACATATTTCTCTTCTGATCGCACCGGGTCGGTATCGTCGATCCGCAGGATAAACGTACCGCCAGATTTGCGGGCAATCATGTAATTCATCAGCGCCGTGCGCAGATTGCCAATGTGGATATAGCCGGTGGGCGACGGGGCAAAACGGGTGGTGGTCATAGGGCTCTCCTGTTCGGCGTTTGTGGTGTCACAGGGCCACGGGATTGTCCAGCAAACCAACAAACCTTGGCGCGGCGGGCTGGCGTTAAACCTCTCATCACCAGCAATTTATTACTCTGCGGTCAAAAATGCTGCATTATGCCGTTAAGCCCAATACTTTTCTGCCGATCCCATCTATCACAAGGAAGGATGTTTCCACATTTCAAAATCCATGCCCCTAACCCGCCGCGCCGCCCTGACCGGAGCCGCCACATTGCCACTGGCCCTCGCAGGCGCAAGCGTAACGCAGGCAGCCGCCCCAATGATGGGCATCGGCAGCGCCCCGTTCAGACGTGTTAAGCTTGGCGATTTTGAGGTCACCACCATTCTGGCAGGCACCCGCCCGGTGCCCGATCCACAAAAGATATTTGGCATGAATGTGTCAGCCGACGAATTCACAAAGGTTTCCGCCAACGCGCATATCCCAATCGACGTGGCGCAGTTCTTTTTCACCCCCACGGTCGTCAACACCGGCGCCGAGCTGATCCTGTTTGACAGCGGCCTGTCCGGGCCTGCCACCACCACAGCACTGGCCTCGGCAGGGTATGCAGCCGACGATATCGACGCTGTCGTCATCACCCACATGCACGGCGATCACATTGGCGGGCTGATGACGGGTAACTCGCCCACCTTCCCCAACGCACGCTATATCACTGGATCGGTCGAGTATGACGCCTGGGAAATGTCCGGAAACGACCTGTTTGAGGCAAACATGGTTCCCTTGGCAGAGCGCACCACATTCATCGATCCCGGCACCGACGTTTCCAGCGGCATCACATCGGTCGAGGCCTATGGCCACACGCCCGGGCACATGGCCTATATGCTGGAAAGTGGCGGCAAACAGTTGCTGTTGGCGGCGGACACGGCCAACCACTATGTCTGGTCGCTGGCCTATCCCGATTGGGAGGTGCGGTTTGACAAAGACAAAGCCGCCGCCGCCGCGACCCGTCGCAAGATCATGGGCATGCTGGCCGCCGACAAAATTCCGATGGTCGGATACCACATGCCGTGGCCCGGCATCGGCTATGTCGACACGCACGCAGACGGGTTTCATTTTGTGCCACAAAGCTATCAGTTGATGCTCTAGTGGCCGCTTTCCACCCTGATCCGGCTGCCGTCGCTGAATCGCGACAACCGGAACGGGGTGGGATCAACCACCGGCGCGCGCCCGATCACCAGATCGGCCATAAGACGCCCTGCACCGGGGCCAATGCCAAAGCCATGCCCGGAAAACCCGGTGGCAATGTGCAGACCGGGCACATCATCAACCTTGGAAATCACCGGAATCGCATCCGGCGTGACGTCGATCATGCCGCCCCAGCTTTGCACCACTTTGGCCTGATGGAAAAACGGAAACGCTTTGGTCACACCTGCCCAGCTTTTGTTCACCGACCGCGCAGATGGGACCGGATCAAGCACCCGACATGTTTCAAACGGGGTCACATCATCAGGCTGCCACGACCGCGCCTGTGCTGCCTCTTCAGACCAGCGACCGGACAACCGGAACCGTAAAGACCACCATTCAGAGGCCAAAGCAGGCAGAAATGCCCGGCTCAGTCGAAAACTGTCTGGCACAATATCCACGGTATTTTCGGTTCCAGAGGCCACGTTATAGCCGCCATCCGCCCGTTTACGCAAACCAAAACTGTCGGTCCAGATGGCCGTCTCGGGGCCACCCGCAATTGGCGCGGTGCGCAACACAGTGTTCAACACTTTCAACTGTGGCAACGCAATCCCGGCATTTCCCGCAAACAACCGCGACCAGGCGCCACCGGCCAGAACCACACGATCACAGGCCACCCGCCCGCGTTCGGTCATCACGCCGGTAATTTTGCCCGCCTCAATATCAACGCTGCGCACGGCACAGCCGGTCACAACATGCGCGCCCTTGTCCCGCGCCGCCTCGGCAATGGCGGGGGTCGCCCATTGCGGTTCGGCCCGACCATCCATCGGCGTATAAAGCGCACCTTTGACAGTCATCCGGTGTTTGGGCATCAGCGCATCAAATTCGCGGCCCGACACCATCCGGCATTCGATCTGATGTTGCGTTAGGTTCTCGGACCACCGCTCATATCTGGCCCAGTCTTTATCGCCCGGCGGGGTAAACAGAATTCCGGTTTTGGTATAGCCCGTGCTGCGCCCGGTGCGGCTATCCAGCCCCTCCCAAAGACGCACGGCCTCGATCATCAGCGGAATTTCACGCGAATCCCGGAACGATAATCGCACCCAGCCCCAATTACGCGAAGACTGTTCGCCGCCGATTTCGCCCTTTTCGCAGAGCAAAACAGACAATCCGCTCTCAACCAGCTCCAAGGCGGTTGCGGCACCGATTATTCCACCACCAATCACCACAACATCCACCCGCTCGGGCAGATCAGAATCAGAGGCAAACGGGTTTAAAGGAGGTCCGGGCATAGGTGCAGTTAGGCATAATTCCGAGGCATAATAAAACACAAAATGGACATCAAATTACACCCCGAGCTCGGCCCGCTTTTTCTTGGCCAAAGCCGCAGCGATCATGTCATAGGACAGCGCGATATGGCGCCGCAATTCAACATCTGACAACCCCGGCGCTTCGTAATGCTGCAACCATTTCAACCCACGCGACGCCATATACGGCGCAGGTCGTACTCCCGGGCTATCCTGCAACACCTCAAACGCGATTTCAGAGACTTTAAAGGTGAACGCATCGGCGCCCTTGTTCCAGCCGCTGATGGCAAAAACCTTGCCACCAACCTTCCACACATCGGCATTGCCCCATTGCACCACATGGGTTGTGGCGATCATGCTACCACAAAAAACATTAAATTCGTCGCGGGTCACTTGGCCGCCAACCCACGTCCCTTGAGCAACGCCTCAACCCCCGGAAGTCGCCCGCGAAACGTAGTATAAAGCAGCTCCGGGTCTTTGGACCCACCCGCCGACAATATGTTTTCTTCCAGCGATTTGGCGCGTTCAACGTCAAACGCCCCACCCGCCTCTTCAAACGAGGCGAAGGCATCGGCGTCCATAACCTCGGACCACATATAGCTGTAATAGCCGCTGGAATAACCGTCGCCGGAAAACACATGCGCAAAATGCGGTGTGGCGTGGCGCATGGTGATCGCATGTGGCATGCCCAGATCGGCCAATATCTGCGCCTGTTGTGCCATTAGGTCGGCAGGGGCGTCGCCCTCATGGAACGCCAAATCTACCAGGGCTGAGGCAACATATTCCACCGTCTGAAACCCCATATCGAAATTGGCGGCCTTTAGCACCTTGTCCAGCATCGCAGGTGGCATCACTTCGCCGGTTTCTGCATGCGTGGCAAATTCGCTCAGCACCTCTGGCACGTCCAGCCAATGTTCATACAACTGGCTGGGCAATTCGACAAAATCACGCGCCACAGAGGTGCCGGAAATACTCTCATAGGTAACATTGGACAGCATTTGATGCAGCGCATGACCAAATTCATGGAACAACGTGCGCGCGTCATCATAGGACAACAGCGCCGGATCACTCTTGGCGAAATTGCAGACATTGATGACGATTGGCGCCTGAACCATTGGGTATTTCGCTTGCGCCCGCATCGCACTACACCAAGCCCCCGACCGTTTTGAACCGCGCGCGAAATAGTCACCGATGAACACGGCCACATGTTTACTGTCGCGGGTCACCTCCCACGCACGACAATCGACGTGATACAGCGGGATGTCCAAAGGCGCGAATTGTAGCCCAAACAACCGGGTGGCACAGGAAAATACCGCCTCAATCATCCGGTCCAATTGCAGGTACGGTTTTAGCTCAGCTTCATCCAGATCATGTTCGGCGTGGCGACGTTTTTCCGCATAATACCGCCAATCCCAAGGCTCCAGCGGCCCGTTCACCCCATCCGTTTGCATCATATCCGTCAAAATTTGCGCATCTGCATCGGCCTGCGCCTTGGCCGGGCCCCAGACCGCCATCAACAATTCACGCACAGCCGCAGGCGTACCCGCCATTTCGGTTTCCAACTTGTAATCGGCAAATGAATTATAGCCCAACAACTTGGCCCGCTCCTGCCGCAACTGCAGGGTTTCCGCCGCAATCGCCCGGTTATCTGTCTCGCCACCATTGGCCCCGCGCGCGCCCCAGGCAACATAGGCCTGCGCGCGCAAATCACGGCGTGGTGAAAATTGCAGGAACGGCACAATGATCGACCGCGACAGAGTCACAACCGGGCCATTTAGCCCCTTGTCCATGCCCGCCGTCTGCGCCGCATCAATGGCAAATTGCGGCAAACCCTCAAGGTCATCTTCGCTCAGCTCCATATGCCAATCACGCTCATCCGCCAGCAAGTTTTGGGTAAAATCCGTGCCCAAAATAGCCAGCCGCGATTTGATATCTTTCAGCCGGTCCTCATCCGCCCCGACCAACGCCGACCCTGATCGCACAAAGCCGCGATGCGTCAACATCAGCACCCGTGCCTGCTCATCTGTCAGCCCAAGATCATCTTTGCGCGCCCACAGGTCCGCGACCCGCTGAAACAGCGCCTTATTGGCCGAAATCTCGGAAAAATGCGAGGCAAGCAGCGGCGAAAACTGACGTTGCAACACCTCGCGTGCCGGATTGCTGTCCGCCCCGGCGACGCTGAAAAACACCGATAGTACCTTGTCGAGCGCCTGCCCCACGCCCTCGAGCGCCTCAACCGTATTGGCAAAACTGGCGGCTACGGGATTGTCGGCAATCGCCGCAATCTCGGCGTTGTGGGCGGCCAAAGCCACGTCCAGCGCCGGGGCGAAATCATCATCGGAAATGGCGTCAAACGGTGCGATCTGAAACGGCGTGGTCCAGTCAGACAGGATCGGGTTGCTCATGGGGTGTCTCCTTTGAGCGCCACGCTACCGCAAATAATCCCAAGGGTGAATCCGCTTTCGCCGCAAACTCGTGCAAAATTCAACAAATTGACCTCAGTCAACCGCCACCTCCAAAGCAACCTGGCCCGACATCGACACAACAACAGCGCCGGTTTTATGGCGCGTTTCAACACGGCGATGCGCCTGTGTGATTTCCTGCAACGGATACACCGCATCAATGACCGGACGAATATCACCACGTTCAAGCAAGCCGCTGAGGTAATCCAGATCCTCGGCGCTATCGCCTGAAACATTGGCGATCACCCGCTTGCCCCGCCGCATCGACGTCACCAACGCCTGCCATATTTCGCGCAGGCCAAATTCCAGCGGAACAAATACGCCCATGTCTGTCAGCGCGCCCTTGCATCTGGCGAAATTCGTACCGCCAACTGTGTCCAAAATCACGTCATACGCCCCGGTTTTGCTGGCAAAATCCTCGCGGCCATAATCAATCACATGATCCGCCCCAAGCGCACGCACCAAACCAAGGTTATCCGCACTGCATACACCGGTCACCTCGACCCCCATCAGGCGCGCCAATTGCACCGCAAACACGCCAACACCACCCGAGGCCCCGACGATCAAAATCCGCTGCCCGGCCTGGACCTTGGCAAAATCGCGCAAAAATACCAACGCTGCCAAGGCTCCAAACGGAACCGCCGCCGCCATGTCATACTCAAGCGATTGCGGCACCTTACTGACCGCCTTGCCCGCATCAATGGCCAGATATTCGGCATGGCCACCCTGCAGACAAAATCCATAAACCCGGTCGCCAACATTAAACCGTGCAACGGATTTACCCGTGTCCACCACACACCCAGCGAAATCAGTGCCCAGGATTTTGTTCTTGGGTTTAAACAGGCCCACCATCAACCGCGCCGGCAACCACAGAATACCCGGGAAAATCGACGTTCTTAGCCGCCAGTCCGCGGTCGAAATCGCGCTGGACCGAACTTTGACCAGAATGTCCGTGTCACCAATAACCGGGATCGGCATTTCACCAATCGAAACCACCTCGGGGCCACCATAATTGTTATAAACCGCTGCTTTCATCTGTTGTCGCCTACTCACTAAATATCTTATTTGTGCTCCAGATACATATGCGATCACGTAATTTAAATTGACTAAATTCGCCTAAATGATATGCAAATACGCATGGATTGGAAATCGGCAAATTTCGACTGGAACCGTGCACGTGCATTTCTGGTCACCGCAGAAGAGGGCTCGCTCTCGGCTGCTGCCCGCGCTTTGAACATGGCGCAACCCACGGTCGGGCGACAGGTTACGGCTCTTGAGCAGGAACTGGGTGTGGTGTTGTTTGAACGTGTCGGGCGGGGTTTAACGCTAACCCCATCGGGCCTGGAACTGCTGGATCATGTGCGCGCTATGGGCGACGCTGCGGGGCGCATGTCGTTGTCTGCCGGTGGGCAATCGCATTCCATTGCCGGGTCAATCTGCATCACCGCGAGCGAGGTTTATTCGGCGCATTTGCTACCGCCAGTGATCGCCAAACTGCGTCGTATCGCCCCCAGTATTAAGGTCGAAATCATCGCATCAAACGCCCCGGTCGACCTTCTTAAACGCGAGGCCGACATTGCAATCCGCAATTTCAGGCCCGACCAACCCGATCTGATCGCCCGCAAACTGGGCGACGATCTGGCGCAGCTTTACGCAACGCCAGCCTATCTGCACAGCATTGGCACCCCTAAAACGTTGACTGATTTACGCGAGGCCCAGTTTATCGGCTTTGATAACACGGGCATGATGATCAAAGGCTTAACCGCCCTTGGACTGGACGTCAGCGCCGCAAATTTTCCGGTGATAGCGGCCAACCATCTGGTGCATTGGGAACTGGCCAAACACGGCGTTGGCATTGGCATTGTTCCGATCAGCGTCGGATCAATCGAGCCGCGCGTCCGGCAGGTTCTGCCAGATATGCCGCCGCTCAGCATCCCCATGTGGCTGACCACCCACCGCGAGCTGAATACCAGCCGTCGCGTGCGTTTGGTGTTTGACCTGCTGGCCCAGGAACTGGCGCGTTAACCGCAGATCGGGCAGTCACTGCGCCGCCCCAAACCGATCTTGCGCGATTCACCATACAGCCCATCGTATATCAGCATTTCACCGCGCAATGGCGCCCCCGCTCCGGTGATCACCTTAATCGCCTCAAGCGCCATCATCGAGCCAACGACGCCCGGCAATGGCCCAACCACACCGGCCTCGGCGCAGGATGGCGCCAAACCCTCTGCCGGTGCCTCGGGGAAAATGCACTGGTAACAGGGGGCGCCATTGGCCGGGTCAAACACACTTAGCTGGCCCTCCCATTGCGACAAAGCCCCTGATATCAACGGCTTGCCCTGATCTACAGCAACGCGATTGGCCAGATAACGGGTTTTGAAATTGTCGGTTCCATCCAAAATCAGATCAAAATCCGCAAACAGTTCACCGGCGTTCTCTTGCGTCAGGCGCCGGTGATAGGGCAACACCGTGACAAACGGGTTCTGCGCCTCCATCGCCGCTTTGGCCGAAAACACTTTGGGTATGCCAATGTCCGCATCCCGGTGAATCACCTGCCGTTGCAGATTGGCATTCTCGACCTCATCATCATCAATGATGCCAATTGTGCCCACCCCAGACGCCGCCAGATACAACAGCGCGGGCGCTCCAAGCCCCCCGGCGCCGATAACCAAAACCCGCGCCTGCTTCAGCCGTTTTTGCCCAGGCCCGCCCACCTCATGCAGCACAATATGGCGGGCGTATCGGTTCAATTCCGTGTCGCTGAATGTTGGTTTTTTCACCGGCTCATCCCCTTTGACGGCACGCCGCTGCAATGCCTGCAACCCGCGCCGGTACAGCAAAACAACCGCCACTAACGCCGCCAGCATCAGCCATAAAAACGGAGACTCGCCCGTGGCCTCGCGCAGCGGATGGCCATAGGGCAACGCGATTTGCACCAGCATTACAACCGAAAACAGCACGCCAATTATCACAAACCGCACTCGGTGCGGCGTACCCATCAGCCACCCAAGCGCCCAAAGCACGCCCGCAAGAAACAAAACCAGAAACATTAGCTAGTCCCGGTTGAGCCAAAGCCACCGCTGCCGCGCGCCGTGCCCTCCAACCCATCAACAAGATCAAACCGTGCCTGCACCACTGGCGCCACGACCATCTGTGCAATCCGGTCGCCATGGCCAATCACAAACGGCACATTCCCGGCGTTCATCATGATCACGCCCAAAGGCCCGCGATAATCGCTATCAATCGTGCCCGGCGCATTCGGCAGGGTAATGCCATGTTTTAGTGCCAACCCGGACCGCGGCCTGATCTGCACCTCATACCCGGCAGGAATCTCAATCCGCAACCCGGTCGGCACCAACAGCCGCGCGCCCGGTTGCAACGTCAGCGTGCCGCGATCCGAAAGGTTCGCCCGCACATCAGCCCCAGCCGCCCCAGCGGTTTCATAGGACGGCAAAGCCACAGCCCTGTCCGCCCCATCCTCATATGTCACACGGATCGAAACCATCTTAGCCCTACATTCCCAATTTCAACATGGGCTTTCGCCCGTTCTGCACCTGAAACGCACACCCTGTGCGTTTCCTAGACGGCCAAAAGTCCCGGCCAGAGGCAAAAATCTAATCTACCAACGCCCCCGCAATCCGCGTCGCCAACCGATCGGCCACATCGCCCTTGCTCATACGCGGCCAAACATCGGCGCCATCCTCAGAGATCAGCACAATCGCATTCTCCGCCCCGCCCATGATTCCGGTGTCCGGGCTCACGTCATTGGCCACGATCCAATCACACTGCTTTCGCAGCCGCTTGGCCGTGGCGTTCTCAACCACATCATTGGTCTCGGCGGCAAACCCTACCACCAACCCCGGTCGCCCCGCGCCCATCTGCGACACGCGCGCCAAAATATCCGGATTCTCGGAAAATTCCAGAATCGGCAGACCGCTTTTGTCTTTCTTCAACTTGCGATCCGACGCATTGGCCACCCGCCAATCCGCCACCGCCGCCACAAAAACCCCAGCGTCCACAGGCATCGCAGCCTCTACAGCCTCTGACATCTGCCGCGCGGTTTCAACACGCACCACCTTTACACCATCGGGTGCGGGCACATCGGCGGGGCCGGTGACAAACACCACCTCAGCCCCCAACGCGGCCAATGCACGCGCAATCGCCGTGCCCTGCGCACCACTAGACCGATTGGCGATATAACGCACCGGATCAATTGGTTCATGCGTCGGCCCCGAAGTCACCAAAACCCGTTTACCTTGTAATGGCCCCATGGCCAACGCCGCCTCTATCGCCGCAACAATCTCCAAAGGCTCCGCCATACGGCCCGGGCCAAATTCACCGCAGGCCATATTACCCTCGTTCGGGCCAATAAAACCGATGCCATCCGCGACCAATTGCGCCCGATTGCGTTGGGTCGCGGGATGCTGCCACATACGCACGTTCATTGCCGGTGCAATCAACACCGGCGTGTCCGTCGCCATCAATAATGTCGAGGCCAGATCATTGGCCAATCCATTGGCCATCTTCCCCATCAAATCCGCCGTTGCCGGTGCAACAACCACCAAATCAGCACTGCGAGACAGCTGAATATGCCCCATTTCGGCCTCATCCGTCAGATCAAACAGATCCCGCGCCACCTTTTGTCCAGCGAGGGCAGACACCGACAAAGGCGTCACAAATTCCTCGGCGGCGCGGGTCAGAACCGGCGTCACCGACGCGCCCCGATCCTGCAAACGGCGGATCAGATCCAGCGATTTATAAGCAGCGATTCCGCCACCGATGATCAGCAATATACGTTTGGAAGCCAGCATTTAGCGCATCCCTAAGCCAAGACGCTCTGAGCATAGGCCCGCCTGCCCGGTTCTGCCAGCGATTAATGCACCTTAACCCTTGTCTTTGAACGCCGCGCACGGATCATCGCGATCCACCGCCGGGCTATCCAAAACCAGATCAAATTCACCAACCGAAGACCCCGCTTCGAACTGCCCCAATGCAAAAACCGTCAATTCCGGCGCAACCCGCGCCAAATAGACCGGAACACCCCAATCTTTGCGCGCATGCCCGGTGCCGGTGATAACCACTACAGGCCCGCCCGTCGCGGCATACGCCTTGACCACAGCCTGTGCCAATCGGGCGTCACGTAACCGTTGAATGGCAACCATATCGGGCAGCAATTCCTCAGGCAAAGCATCACAATGCGCCCGCATCTGCGACGCCTCGCGCGCGGTTTGTTCGTCCGCGGTCAGCGGGTCCATCAGCCCATAAGCCCCGGCCTCATCGCCGAATGCCGCCTTTATCCCGGTCCTAAACGCCGCCCTTGCTGCAGGTCTTGGCACATGGCCGCCATAGGATTTCGCCCCCGTCACGGCCTGAAAGATAGGGTAATACAGATCAAACGAAGGCCAGCCGGATTTATCCCACTCCAGCGCCGCTTCCAACGCACTCTGATCTGCGATCAGCGCGTCACTCACCTTTGCCGCCTGCTCTTGGGTCAACATTTCCCAGACAATTGCCGTTGGCTGCAACGCCGTGACAATCTCCTTCTGGCGCGTATGATGATCCGGGTTGTCATGCGTCTCGCCCAGCAAAACAACATCATATCCGGCCATTTTTGTGGCAGCCGATCCGTCCGCAAAAGACGACAAGGGCCAGCCTATCAGCATAAAGGTGACTAAAATACTAAGATTTCTCATGACCGCAGTCATGCCCCACAAGATTGCAAATTTCAAGAGGCTCTTGTGCCGCGTTCAACGACAACTGCCCGCTTGTTTTCAACCGTTGCGCTGTTTACCCAGACATCAGGCTGGCCAAAGGACGATATCATGCACCCAAAACTGACGCTTGTTATTGGCGGCGCCGCATCCGGCAAATCGGCCTATGCTGAATCGCTCGCGCGTCAAAGCGGCAGGCCCCGGATTTATCTGGCCACCTCAACCGCCCAGGACACCGAGATGCAGACCAAGATTGCCCGCCACATCGCCCAGCGCGGCACCGGTTGGACCACGATCGAGGCGCCGCTTGACCTTGGCCCGGTTTTGTCAAACCTGACCGCCGACCAAATCTGCCTGATTGATTGCGCCACACTTTGGCTCTCAAACCAAATGATGGCGGACAATGACATTCTGACCGCCCAATCCGCACTGCTGGAAACGCTGAAATTCTGTGCCGCCCCATGCATTATCGTCACAAACGAAGTCGGCCACGGCATCGTGCCGGGCAACGCCCTGGCCCGCACATTCCGCGAGGTGCAGGGGCGGTTAAACATCGCTCTCGCCGCGCAGGCCGATCTGGTGGTGCAGGTCACTGTCGGCTTATCAACCGTCCTGAAAGGCGCGCAACCATGACCCGTCTGTACCTTGTCCGCCACGGTCCGACCCATGCCAAATCCATGGTTGGCTGGTCCGATCTGCCCGCCGACCTAAGCGATACTGCCGCCCTTACCCGGCTGTCCGCGCATCTGCCACAATCCGGCATCGTCATCTCGTCCGACCTGTCGCGTGCCGCGACCACCGCCGACGCCATCCAGGGCAACCGCAGCCGCCTGCCGCATCAAACCAACCTGCGCGAAATCAATTTCGGCGCTTGGGAGCTGCGCAATTTTCGCGAAATTGAGGCCGAAACCCCCGAACTGATCCGTGCCTATTGGGAACACCCCGGCGACGTTCGCCCCCCCGGCGGCGAAAGCTGGAACGAGGTTTGCACCCGGGTGAACGGCGCCATCGACAGCCTGATCGCCGCCCACACCGGGCAGGATCTGATCATCGTCGCCCATTTCGGCGCCATCCTGACGCAGCTGCAGCGCGCCGAAGGTTTGGACGCGGAACAGGCGTTTTCACATCGGATCGAAAATCTGTCCGTCACCGAATTAACCCATGGCGCAGATGGCTGGAGCACCGGGCACATCAATCATCTTGCGTGATGAGGTAACGCACAATTGAGCGTTTTACCTGTCGGTAAATTCCCCCCTAAATACCCCACATGACATATGATTTATATATTGGTGACCGCATGTTTTCGAGCTGGTCACTGCGCGGCTGGCTGATGTTTGAGAAATTCAACATCCCTTGCCGCACCCATGTTGTGGGCCTTTATTCCGGCACAATGGCCGATGATCTGTCCGCCCTTGCCCCGGCCCGGCTTGTCCCAGCTGTGCGCACCCCGGACGGTATTGTGGTTGGCGAAAGCCTTGCCATCGCCGAAACATTGGCCGAACGTCATCCATCGGCCAATCTGTGGCCAACCGACCCTGCGGCGCGGGCCACAGCGCGCTGGCTTTGCGCCGAAATGGCCGCCGGATTTGGTGCATTACGCGATGCCTGCCCGATGCAATTGCAATATTGCCATGTTGGATTTCAACCGTCTGCGGCGGTACAAACCGATCTTGCTCGCCTCGAAACCCTATGGAACCACGCCCGCCGCGTGTCAGACAGCACATCCCCCTATTTGTTTGGCGAATACTCGCTCGCGGATGTATTTTACGCACCAATCGCGGCCCGCATCATAGGCTATGGCCTACCGGTGAGCGACGCGGCAAACACCTATTGCGCGACCCTCCTAAGTGATCCGGCGGTTTTGCAATGGCGACAGGCCGCAGATGAAATAACCTATGATCCAGACCCATATGCGCGGGATTTGCCAAATACACCCTGGCCAACCGTTGATTGAGGCCGCGTTAACCATTCTTAAACCAAGCCCGATTAGCGATTAACCATTCGTCAATCACGGCAAGGGTCAAAGATGGTATCACGCGCCTACACGGTTGCTTTTCAAGGGGTCGAGGCCCGGCTGGTCGAGGTGCAATGCGCCATAACCCCGGGCATGCCGGCCTTTGCGGTGGTTGGCCTGCCGGACAAAGCCGTGTCCGAGGCCCGTGATCGGGTGCGCAGCGCGCTTAGTTCTATGGCCATCGCGCTGCCGTCAAAACGCATTACCATCAACTTGTCGCCCGCCGATTTGCCAAAAGAGGGCAGCCATTTCGACCTGCCCATCGCTTTGGCCCTGCTCGCCGCGCTGGATATCGTGCCGACCGACGCCGCCGAGGGCACGGTTGCCTTGGGCGAACTCTCCCTGGACGGCTCATTGGTGCCAGTCCTTGGCGCGCTGCCCGCCGCCATGACCGCCGCCGAGCAAGGTCGGGTTCTGCTTTGTCCGTCCGCATCCGGCGCCGAGGCCGCCTGGGTCGGAGGCGCGCAGGTGATCGGCGCCAACAGCTTAGGTGACGTGGTGCGCCATTTCACCGGTCAGTCGCCAATTACCCCGGCAGAACCAGGCGAAGTCACGCCCCCCCCGGCGGGTCGAGATCTGCGTGATGTCAAAGGTCAGGAACGGGCCAAACGGGCGCTGGAAATCGCCGCCGCCGGTCGCCACCATCTGATGTTGGTTGGCTCACCTGGCTCTGGCAAGTCCATGTTGGCGGCACGTATCCCGGGCATATTGCCCTTGCTGACAGCGCCCGAAGCGCTCGAAACGTCAATGATACAATCCCTATGCGGCCTTCTAGACGAAGGCGGCATCAGCCGCGCGCGCCCGTTTCGCGAACCACATCACACCGCATCACAGGCTGCCATTATTGGCGGTGGACGGCAGGCCAAACCCGGCGAAATCAGTCTCGCCCATAACGGCGTTCTGTTCATGGACGAATTTCCCGAATTCCCGCGTGCCGTGTTGGAAACCCTACGCCAACCCATCGAAACCGGCGAGGTCATGATCGCCCGCGCCAATGCCCATGTAAAATATCCCTGCAAATTCATGCTGGTAGCCGCGGCAAACCCCTGCAAATGCGGCTATCTCAGCGACCCTTCCCGCGCCTGCGCCCGTGTGCCTATTTGCGGCGAGGATTATTTGGGGCGCATTTCCGGACCCTTGATGGACCGGTTTGATTTGCGGATCGAGGTACCACCGGTCGCCTTCACCGACCTTGATTTACCCGCAAGTGGTGACAGTTCAAAAGTTATCGCCGCCCGAGTCGCCAAAGCGCGACAGGTTCAAACCAAACGTTTCGGGGCCGCGCCCGGTCTGCGTCAGAATGCCGATGCCGAAGGCACTGTGCTTGAGGAGTTCGCCACTCCAGATACCGAAGGGCGTGAATTGTTGCTCAAAGTTGCGGAACGTTTTGGCCTGTCAGCCCGCGGCTACCACCGGGTTCTGCGCGTAGCGCGCACCATTGCGGATCTGGATCACTCGACCGAAGTGCGTCGCGCACATATAGCCGAGGCCCTTAGTTTCCGGTTGATGACGGCATCCGAAGCCTGATCCAAGCCGCCAAATCGGTCAATGTCGCATCCGCCTCAGGCAACAGGCGTTGGAAAATTGGCCAGACATGCGGCAGGTCTTTGACAATATGTTCGCTGGTCCGCACCCCTTGTTCCCGCAGCCGCACAGCCATACGACGGGTGTCATCCAACAAAATTTCAGTGTCGCCCGCAAACAGACAAATATCTGGCGCACCGCAGAAATCAGCATACAAAGGCGACGCAAACGGGTTTGCCGCATCTGCCCCCTGTAAATACATCTCAGCCATTTCCGCGCCGCGCGAAGCAGGCAGCATAACGTCGGCCTGTGCATTCGTGACAACCGAATCACCCGAGAACGTCAAGTCAGTCAACGGCGAAAAGGCAAACACAGCTGCGGGTTTCGGTACATCGCGCGCGCATATATCCGCGAGCAAGGCCAACACCAAACCACCGCCAGCGCTATCACCGCCCATGACAATTTGGTCGGCCGGAACCCCAGACGCCAACAAACCATCATAGGCTGTGCGTGCATCATCCAATGCAGCCGGAAACGGATGTTCCGGGGCTAGACGATACGTCGGCAAACAGGCCCGCATCCCGGTCAGGCCAGCAAGCCGGGCAAGCATGGCCCGGTGCGTAAACGGGCTGCCAAATACGTAACCGCCGCCATGAAAATACAACAAAACGCCAGACCCGATGTAGGTGCCAACCTGCGCCCATTGCACAGGAACGCCCAGATCACCGTTTTCATAACGCGTGTCGCATGGCGGGCGAAAAAACAGGCGTGCCTTGGATTCAAACACACTGCGCAGTTTCCCGGGGTCAGATTCCCGCGCCAAACGGGGTTTTTCCATATAGCGCAGAAAGAAATTCAGCGCTTTCTTGCGTCGACTCATGCCCGGCGTGCTTCGATCGCTATCCAGATTTTTTCGGCAATATTGACGCCATCAAAGCGTTCCAACTCCTGAATACCCGTGGGTGACGTCACGTTGATTTCTGTCAAATAGTCGCCAATAATATCGATCCCAACAAAAACCTGCCCCTTTTCGCGCAATAGCGGGCCAATGGCGGCACAAATCTCGAGGTCACGTTTGGACAGTCCGATTTTTTCCGGACGGCCACCAACATGCATGTTGGACCGGGTCTCCCCCGGGGCAGGCACACGATTTATTGCTCCGACAGGTTCCCCATCAACAAGAATCACCCGTTTGTCGCCGTTGCTCACATCCGGTAGAAACTTCTGTACAATCAGCGGTTCGCGCGAAAACGAGGTAAACAATTCGTGCAGCGAGGTCAGGTTGCGATCATTGCGATCCAACCGAAACACTCCGGCACCGCCATTGCCGTACAGTGGTTTCAGAATGACATCGCCATGCTTGGCCTTGAAGGCCTTGATCGTGTCCAGATCACGGGCAATTGTTGTGGGCGGCGTCAGGTCAGGGAAATCCAGCACCAATAGCTTTTCCGGGTAATTTCGGACCCAAAATGGATCATTCACCACCAATGTACCCGGCGCCAACCGGTCCAGAATATGCGTGGATGTGATGTAATTCATATCAAATGGCGGATCCTGGCGCAGCCAGACCACATCCATTTCGCTCAGATCTATCTCGCGTTCCTCACCCAGAATCGCCGGCGTTCCCGCAACGCGCTGTACGGTCATGTCCTGCCCACGCGCGGCTATACGACCCTCTTGATAGGCGAGCTTGTCAGGACTGTAATAAAACAGCGAATGGCCCCGATTTTGCGCCTCTTCCGCCAGTCGGAAACTACTGTCTGCGTTGATGTCCACAGACCCGATCGGGTCCATCTGAAAGGCGATCTTCATAGCGCAATCCTTTACCTAAGGCCTGATACATGGCGTAGGCAGGCAAAGGTTTCAATGGCGTTCAGTCAAGCCCAAAGGCGTTCTCAATTATTTGAAAGTCACCCGTTTCATTTACCAATGCCACATCAAAACGAACATTTGTCAGTTGCCCGTTGGGTTCATTGGCCAAAAAATGTTCCGCCGACGCATAAATTCTCGCCATCTGACGGCGACTAAGGCGTTCTGCCGCGCGTGCGAAACTGCGGCTTTGTTTGACTTCGACAAAAACAAGACCGTCACCGTCACGGGTGATCAGATCAATTTCGCCACCCGGGCCACGCCAGCGACGGCGAGCAATTGCAAAACCACGGCGTTCATAATCCTGCGCGATACGATTTTCCGCGGAAACCCCGGAGTGATAGCACATTTGACGCGAAGCCGTTGTAGAAGTCATATCAGTTTTTTCCCAATTTCAGCGCCATTTGATAAAGCGTGCGGCGTGGAATTTCGTGCATTTTTGACACCAAATCCGCCGCATCCTTAACCGAATGGGTTTCCAGCGCGGCCCTTAGGTCTGTTTCTACGTCTGCATTATTAACAGGCGCTGAACGCGACCGATCAATAATCAGGACAATTTCGCCTTTAACCGGTGCATTTGCCAGATTCTCGGCCAGTTCCGCCAGTGTTCCGCGCCGCACCTCTTCAAATTTCTTGGTCAACTCACGGCACATTGCCGCCTGTCGATCCGCCCCCAGAACCAAAGCCATATCCGCCAGAGACGCGGCCACCCGCTTGGGAGATTCATAAAATACCAACGTTCCCGGAATAGATCGCACCACCTCGAGTCGCGCTTTGCGGGCTGTGCTGGCATTCGGCAGGAACCCAGCAAAAAAGAACGCATCCGTTGGCAACCCCGCCAACGTCAGCGCCGTCAAAACCGCCGACGCCCCCGGGGCGGTCGTGACCAAATATCCGGCGTCTGACGCGGCTTTGCCCAGATCATAACCCGGATCAGCAATCAGCGGCATTCCGGCCTCAGACGCATAAGCAACCGACTGCCCTTCGGCTAGTGCTGCAATCAGGCGATCGCGTGATCCGCCGCCACTGTGGTCGTGATAGGACAGCACCCGCCGACCATCCAACGGAACACCGTGAATTTCCATCAACCGGCGCAGGCTGCGGGTATCTTCGGCTGCGATCACATCTGCTGACGCAAGAATGTCCAGCGCCCGCAATGTAATGTCGCGCGCCGTACCGATCGGAGTGGCGACAAAGTACAAACCCGGGGACAATCTGACTTTTTGGTGATTCAATGCTGGACCCGCCTTTATTGACGCTTATTATAACCCGAGCATTAGAACAGCGGCAACATGCCGCCGCCATATCGCCGGACGAGGTATTTTCAGTGTCTATTTTTGCCGTTTTCACACGAGCCCGCAAGATCATCTTTCTTGGGCTGGGTCTTTTAGTTGCCGCTTTGTTAAGCGCATGCCAACCGACGTCGATGGGCGGGGGCGGGCCAACGATTGACACGTCCAAGCCAGTTCCTGTTGCGTTGCTTGTTCCTGCCGGGTCTGCCCAGCCGGGTGATGCGGTTCTTGCCAAAAGCCTGGAGAACGCAGCGCGGCTGGCGATTGCGGACTTACAGGGCGTCGTTATCGACCTGCGCGTCTATGATACCGCCGGGAATGCTGATACCGCCGCAAGCGTTGCAACGCAGGCCGTCAACGATGGCGCCCGTATTATTCTTGGCCCGGTTTATGCCTCTTCGGCCAATGCTGTTGGGCTGGCGGTGCGTGGACGCGATATCAACGTTCTTTCGTTTTCCAACAACGCAACAATTGCCGGCGGAAATGTTTTTGTCCTCGGACCAACATTTGAAAACACCGCCAACCGACTGGCGCGATACGCAGCCCAGCAGGGCAAAGGCAATATGGTTATCGTGCATAGCAACGACATCGCAGGTGACCTTGGCCGCGACGCAATCCAAGGGATCATCGGTGACAGCCGTGCCACGTTGGCCGGAACCGTGGGCTATGAGCTGTCCCAACAGGGCGTCATCAACGCGATTCCGCAAATTCGTGATACCGCGGCCAGTACCGGCGCCAATGCGATTTTCCTGACATCGACAACCGCTGGTGCCTTGCCTTTGTTGACCCAATTGCTCCCCGAAGCCGGGGTTTCCCCAGCCAATGTGCAATATATCGGCCTGACGCGCTGGGATATTCCGGCACAAACACTGGCGCTTCCCGGGGTGCAAGGTGGCTGGTTTGCCTTGCCTGATCCAACCATGACGCAACAATTTCAGTCTCGCTATGCCACGGCATATGAAGCCGCCCCACATCCGATCGGTGGGCTGGCCTATGACGGGATTGCCGCCATTGGTGCCCTTGTCGGGGCCGGTAATTCCGATGCTCTGACCGGCGCGGCACTGACCCAAAGCGCGGGTTTTCGTGGCGTCGGCGGTATCTTTCGTCTGCTGCCAAACGGCACGAATCAAAGAGGTCTGGCCGTCGCCACGATCCAGAACAAACAGGTGGTTGTGATTGACCCTGCTCCAACAAGCTTCTCTGGTGCCGGTTCCTGAACCGACCAACGGCGTTTTCTCGCTAACGTCTCCGGGCACTCTGATCTGTGACGAGGCGGCAATATTTGATGTCGCCGACGTCTGTCGTCAGATAGCAGTGGCCTCTGAGACCACGACTGACAACGCCGAACTTCGCGGCGAAACCGTGCGCATTCTGAATGACGCCAACACACAGGGTCGCGCCGCCATTGCTGCGGCGTTTGCCAGCCAACCCTTTGCCGCCCGGCCGTTGACGCGATCTTATACGTTTCTGACCGACGGTCTGGTCAAAACCGCGATGCATGTCGCCAGCACCTATTTGCACCCGGCCCCCAACCCGACATCAGGCGAGCGAATCGCCGCCATCGCCGTTGGCGGCTATGGGCGCGGTGAAATGGCGCCGTTTTCAGATGTCGATCTGCTGTTCCTGACGCCTTACAAAATCACCGCCTGGGCCGAGAGCGTCATAGAATCGATGCTCTACATCCTGTGGGACCTGAAATTAAAGGTCGGCCATGCCAGCCGCACGATCAACGATTGCATCCGACTGGGCCGCGAAGATTTCACCACTCGCACCGCCATGCTGGAACAGCGGTTTCTGGTTGGTGACGCGCATTTGGCGGCAGAGCTGGGCGAGCAACTGCAAACCGAACTATTTGACGGTACAGAACGCGAATTCATCGCCGCAAAGCTGCAGGAACGCGAGGCGAGACATAAGAAACATGGCCTGCGCTATATGGTCGAACCAAATGTCAAAGAGGGCAAAGGTGGTCTGCGCGATCTGCAATCTCTGTTCTGGATCGCCAAATATATCCACGGTGTCAAAAAAGCCGCTGAACTGGTGCCTTTGGGCGTGTTCCGCCCCGAAGAGTTTGACCGGTTCATTCAGGCCGAAAACTTTTTGTGGGCCGTCCGCTCGCATCTTCATTTGGCCAGCAATCGCGCCACCGAACAGCTGACGTTTGACATGCAGGTCGATGTGGCCAAACGCATGGGATATAAGGATCGGGCCGGGCGGCGCGGTGTTGAAATCTTTATGCAGGCCTATTTCCGTCATGCCACATCCGTGGGGGATCTGACCCGGATTTTTCTGACTAAGCTTGAGGCGACCCACCTGAAATCTGAACCTCTGTTGCAGCGTATTTTCCGGCGCAAACGTAGGGTCAAAAAGGGTTATGCCGTGGTCCACAACCGGCTGGACATCGTTGATCCAGATACGTTTCTGGATGATAAACTGAACATCCTGCGCCTGTTTGAAGAAGGTCTGCGCACCGGCATGCTGATCCACCCGGACGCCATGCGCCTGGTCACCGCCAACCTGCCGTTGATCGACGACACCATGCGCAAAAACCCCGAAGCCCAGCGCATTTTTCTCGGCCTTATGCTGAAACACGGCAATCCGGAACGGGCATTGCGGCGGATGAACGAACTGGGCGTGCTGTCGGCCTTTGTGCCCGAATTTCAGCCCATTGTGGCGATGATGCAGTTCAATATGTATCACAGCTATACCGTGGACGAACATATTATCCAGTGCATCGCCACCCTTGCCCAGATCGAAAAGAACGAACTGGTTGAGGAACTGCCTGTTGCCTCGGGCATCCTCAAAGATGGGGTTAACCGCAAGGTAATGTATGTCGCTTTGTTGCTGCATGACATCGCCAAAGGCCGCCCCGAAGACCATTCGATTCTTGGTGCAAAAATGGCCCGTAAAATTGCGCCGCGTCTGGGTCTGAACAAACAGGAAACCGAAACGGTGGAATGGCTGATCCGCCATCATCTGCTGATGTCAGACACGGCGCAGAAACGCGATATTGCCGACCCACGCACGGTGCGTGACTTTGCCAAGGCGGTGCAGACAGTCAAGCGGCTGAACCTGCTGACGGTGCTGACGGTTTGTGACATTCGTGGCGTTGGCCCCAACACCTGGAACAACTGGAAGGCCGCGCTGATCCGCGGCCTCTATCGTCAGACCCAACGGGCGCTGGAAACCGGCATGGAGGACCTGAACCGCGAAAACCGCGGGGTTGAGGCCAAAAGAGCGCTGCGTGCAGCGCTGCCGGATTGGACCAAAGCCGAACTCAAAGTCGAAACCGGGCGCCATTACGACCCCTATTGGCAGGGGCTGCATATCACCGCCCATGTTGTTTTCGCCCGCCTGCTGCGCGATCTCACCGCACATAACGACCCAAGCGAAGTGCTGATTGACCTGCATCCTGATATCGATCGCGACGCCACCCGCGCCTGCATCGTCATGGCCGACCATCCGGGCATTTTCACCCGCCTCACCGGGGCCTTGGCGCTGGTCGGGGCCAATGTTGTAGATGCGCGCAGTTACACCACCAAAGACGGCTATGTCGTCGGCGCGTTCTGGTTGCAAGACAGCGAAGGCGCGCCCTATGAGGCCTCGCGCCTGCCCCGCCTGACCAAGATGATCGACAGAACCCTAAGGGGTGAAATCGTTGCACGCGACGCCTTGAAATCCCGCGATAAAATCAAGAAACGCGAAAAAGCATTTAACGTGCCAACCCATGTGATTTTTGACAATGACGGCTCGGAAATCTACACCATCATCGAAGTCGACACCCGCGACCGCCCTGGCCTGTTATACGATCTGGCCCGCGCTTTGGCCGCCTCAAACGTCTATATTGCCAATGCGGTAATCGCGACCTACGGCGAACAAGTGGTTGATACCTTCTATGTAAAAGACATGTTCGGGCTAAAGTATTACACTGAATCCAAACAAAAATTCCTTGAGGGAAAGCTTCGCAAAGCCATAGCCGAAGGCACCAAGCGGGCCGATAAATAGCCCGCTCGGGATGAACGAATCTCACAACACGGATCACAAAACTCTGGATTTCTATTGCCAACAGGCGCCGGTTTACACCGCCAGTGGCATAGGCGGCGTCAATCGTTCCCTGTACGCATTTTTGGGTCGGCTACCTAGTCGGCTACCCAACGGCGCGGATACTTGATCTTGGCTGTGGCGGTGGGCGCGACAGTCAGGAAATGCTGCGCCTTGGGTTTGACGTGCTGTCTATGGACGGCTCTGCGGCGATTGCAAAACAGGCCGAGGCCCGGATCTCTCGTTCTGTCCTGGTTCAACGATTTGACCAACTTGATGCGGTTGCTGAATTTGATGCGATTTGGGCAAGCGCGAGCCTGCTGCACGTCCCAACCGCATCGCTGCCGGACATTCTTGGGCGCATTCATATCGCGCTCAGACCAACGGGCTGCTTTTTGCCAGCTACAAATCAGGCGGCACAGCAAGCCGGGATTCGGTTGGCCGCTATTTCAACTACCTGTCTATGGACCATGCTCTTGCGCGCCTATGAACGGTCCGCAAACTCGAAAATACGTGGTGTTTCCGAATACACCGGCGGAGGTTTTGACGGTGGTGCACAGGGGCCCTGGAGTTCGATTATCGCTGCAAAGTCATAGACCCCAACCACCAGATTTGCGGTCTCACCACATCCTGCCTTTGGCGTATTGCGGATAGTCCGCATCATATTTCCCGGCGTCAAACCCCGCCTTCATTTCGGCGATGAATTGCCCGGCAGTTGGGGTTTCACCGCTTTCATCCCCGGATTTCCACAGGGCCGACCGCATCAGCGCCTTGGCGCATTGGAAATACATTTCGCCAATGGTGATCACGATGACCGTTTTGGGGTGTTTACCGTTATGTTCAAACTGATCGGTTATGTCGGCATCAGCCGTCAGCACCGCGCGCCCATTGACCCGCACCACATTGTTGCTGCCCGGCACCATGAACATCAGACTGATACGCCCATCCTCAACAATATTACGCAACGAATCAATGCGGTTATTGCCCCGCCAATCCGGCAACCAAATCGTTTGGGCGTCCATAATCCGGGCAACTGGCCCAATATCGCCACGCGGCGTTCCGTCGGTTCCGTCCGCGCCAACCGTGGACAACACAACAAAACGCGACTGGGTGATCCATTGGCGATAAAGCGGCGTCATATGCTGCACCACTTTGGTGATCGCCGCAGGAACCGCCGCGCCATATAGCGCCTCAAGGTCGTCGATATTGGTGATGTGCTGCATGTTTCCTCCTAGGTTGGCGTCTACATATCTTGTTACTATCAACAAATGGGGCCATATTTTCGCAAAATGGGCCAAAACATGACATCCGGAAACTCATCCGCCGACGCGTTGCAGGACTTGCCTCAGCAGGTTGTCAGCTATCAGAAACGCTATGACAATGGCTATCGCTCGTCACGCCACAGCCGCCCGCGACATCAGCTTATCTATTCGGTGTCGGGGCTGATGATGGCGGAACTCTGCGCATTAACCAATCCGTCACCGATGACCGACAAGGCGCATCACCTTAGCCAGTTGATCCTGCTTGAACTGAGCGATGCCCCAACTTCGCTCCTGGCGCTCCCCTACCCGGAACAGGCCGGGCTGCGGCGCGTTTGCGACGCACTGGTTGCACAGCCTGCTACGGATAAAACCATTGATCATTGGGCGCATGATATCGGCGCCAGTCGGCGGTCCTTTACCCGCAAATTTCAGCAACAAACCGGTATCAGTTTCGGGCAATGGACCCAGCGTTTACGCTGCCAGCTCGCGCTTGCAGGCGGCACGCCAATCCACACCGTAGCCCGCGATCTTGGCTATGCCAGTCCTTATACTTTACGCGCGATGATGCAGCGGTATGTTTAAGGTTTGTTGAACAAAAGCCGCAAATTGCGTTTGACGATGTTTTGCCAGATCAGAAACGGCAGCCCTTTGAAAAAATCCAGGGCCGAGCCTGTTCCGGCATGTTTGAACGTCCTGATCGCCCGCCACGGCAACGGAGGGCGAAAATAGGCCTTGGCCGTCACCTTTTTGCCCGCAACCAGCGCCTTGATCGCATGTCGTACCGCCGATGGATTGTTCCATTCGGCGCGAAACACCACCGTTCCGCCCTGGTCGATAATAAAGACCGCATTGGGCATTGAGCCATAGGCCATGTGGGCATCGCCTTTGAAATCATCCACCAAAATCAGCCGGGTCTCACTATCCTGTTCCTTCAAACGCAACGCGCAGCTTTGTTTGTCTGCACTATTCTGATGCGCTTTGATCTGCGCGCCGGGATGGGCCTCTCGCACATACAGCACCACGCATTTTACCTGATCAAATTCACTCTCAAGCCCGCCCATGATGCCACGCCGACTCTGAAACAGCGGACAAGTGATGCTGCCCATTTCAAGGACTAGAAAATCCGCATCAAAATCAAGCAACCGCTTTGGGTCACCTGTCACGGTCGTCAGTTCAAAATCGGGGGCTTTGTCGCCAACTTTCGGGCCCACCACAGTATCAAATTCATAGTCATCGGTCGAAAAATTATCGTAGTTATATGAACTCATGACTCAGCTCCTGTTTTTTGCAGTTTCAGGCATAAGGTTCAGCGTCATGCGCCGAAGCGTTTGAACGGTCGTCTCGATCTCCTCGGGCGAAAGACCGTCCAGCGTTTGGGCAATCAACCCCTGCGCCACCCCAACCAGCCCGTCCTTTAACGACAGCCCGAATTCGCTAACCTGCACCCGCGTTTTGCGCCGATCATCAGGGTCAACAGTGCGTTTCACCAGCCCCTTGGCGACCATCCCGTCCAGCAACCGCGTTACCGTTTTGCGATCGCGAATGGTTGCATCAGCAAGCACGCTTGGCGTTTGCGCGCCTTTGCTCCACAGGATCAGCAGAATGGCCCATTCTTCCGGGACAACATCAAATCCATTGTCCTGAAACCGCCGCACCAGTTCTTTGCGTACAACAAAGCCCAGCCGGTTGATCCAGTGCAGAGGTATGTTTTCGTAATCATCCAAATTACGTGTATAACACAACTATTGTAACACACACGTCAATGCCATGCCCTTGGCGCACCACCCGAGTGCCTATCGTTTGTCAGGTGATATATCCTTGATGCGGGCCACATGGGCCGCGATATCGGCGTGACTGAATTTGGAATACCGCCGCTTTGTGCTGGCCGGATGATGGGACAGCCCCAGGTTCAATTCAGGGCGAAACGCAGTTTCCGGCCGGATTGGGCGCGGCACAAACCCACCGCCACAGGTCGGGCAAACATTGCAAAGCACATTGTCCACACAGTCGCTGCAATAGGTGCATTCATACGCACAAATACGCGCCTCGGCGGATGAGGCAGGCAGGTCTTTGTCACAGAGTTCACAATTTGGGCGTAGCTCAAGCATTCTGTTGTCTCGCGTCATTAGGAGGGCATGCTGTTTGTTACCAGTGAGAACCCGATCCCCAAAGGAATGATTGTGTCGAACGGTCGAATCGCACAGCTCTGACCCGAATTCCCCCTTGGGGACTTAGCGATTGCACCATTCCACCACAGCCGTTACGCCATACAAAACCCCGCGAAAGGTGCCGCCCTTGAAACCCATCCGCCTGATGTCCGGCTTTCTGACGGTTGGCATGTGGACCCTGCTGAGCCGGGTTCTGGGCTTTGTCCGCGACGCGATGATACTGGCCATTTTAGGCACTGGCCCGCTGTATGAGGCCTATGTCGTCGCCTTTCGATTGCCCAATATGTTCCGCCGATTTTTCGCCGAGGGTGCGTTTAACATGGCCTTTGTGCCGATGTTTTCCAAAAAACTTGAATCCGATGACAACCCGCGTGGCTTTGCCGAAGACGCCTTTGCCGGGCTGGCATCTATCCTGATTGTGCTGACGTTGCTGGCGCAACTGGCCATGCCGTGGCTGATCTATGCGCTGGCCAGCGGCTTTGCCGGGCAGGAGAAATTTGCGCTGTCGGTCGACTTTGGGCGCATTGCGTTTCCCTACATATTGTTCATCTCGCTGGCAGCCTTGTTGTCCGGGGTGCTGAACGCAACTGGCCGGTTTGCGGCTGCGGCGGCGGCGCCTGTGTTGCTGAATGTGTTGCTGGTTTCGTCCATGGCGGGGGCTGCCTATCTGGGTGCTGATGTGGCGCGGGCCTTGGTTTGGGCCATTCCGGTGGCTGGCGTGGCGCAGCTGGCATTGGTTTGGGTCGCCGCCTCGCGTGCCGGGTTTAAACTGCGGCTGAAATTGCCCCAGTACACGCCGGAACTGGGCAAACTGGTCAGGATCGCCATACCGGCGGCGCTGGCGGGTGGCGTGGTGCAGGTGAACCTGTTGGTCGGCCAACAGGTTGCCAGCTATTTCGACAAAGCGGTGGGCTGGCTGTTTGCCGCTGACCGGCTGTATCAATTGCCGCTGGGCGTTGTTGGCATCGCCATCGGCATCGTGTTGTTGCCTGATCTGTCGCGCCGGTTGTCCGCCGATGATCACACCGGCGCCCGCGACGCGCTAAGCCGCGCCGCAGAGGTGTCATTGGCCCTGACCATCCCATCGGCTGTGGCGCTGGTAGTGATCCCGTTGCCGCTGGTGTCGGTGTTGTTTGAACGCGGCGCAACCACCGCCGCTGACAGTGCGGCGATTGCCATTGCCGTAGCTATCTATGGGCTGGGGTTGCCGGCGTTTGTGTTGCAGAAAATCCTGCAACCGCTGTTTTTCGCCCGTGCAGATACCAAATCACCGTTCCGCTATGCGCTGGTGGCGATGGCGATCAACCTTGTGGTCGCCATTGGCCTCGCGCCCTTTATCGGCTGGATCGCCCCAGCTGTGGCCACGACATTGGCAGGCTGGGTGATGGTCGTGCTGTTGATGCGCGGCGTGCGCCCGATGGGCGACGTCGCCCGGTTTGATAACCGCTTTAACATCCGCATCTGGCGCATTTGCGCGACCGCTGCGGTGATGGGATTGGGGTTGTGGGGCCTGTCGACAGTGTTGCAGGACGCGCTGCACATGGCGGGCATCCGCTATCTGGCACTGGCCGGTTTGATCGTGGCCAGCATGGTAATATATTTCGGCACCGGCCACCTGATCGGCGCCTTTCGACTGTCAGATTTCCGCAAATCAATGCGGCGCAGCTAAGGCCTTTCGGACCAAAGCTGCGATGCGGTTAGTCGCGCCGCACGCGGGCCAGGCTCCCCGGCGCAACGGCAAACGACAACACAAAACCCGTACCAAAGCCGCCCAGATCAGCCAGCCAGTCATTGTTAAGCCCAAACACCAGCCCAAACAGCAATTGAATGCCCATCAGCATGCTGATCAGGGAAAACGCCCTTGCCTGATTGGCGCCGACCAATGACATCGACCGCCACAAAATAAAGGTAAACGCCCCGATCAGACCATAAACCGCAGGAAAGCCACCAATCAATGGCACAGGGTCATTCAACAGAACGGCATAGGCCAATGCGCCACCAGCCCCCGAAGCCAGAAAAATCAGCAACATCGCCACGCTGCCAAATACCTCGGCAACCATTTTGCCCATGGCCAGTAACATCACCCCGACAAATATCGCCTGACTGAACGAAACCTGCACAAAGGGATAGGCCACAAACCGCATCATATGCTCAAACGGCCAGCGGCCGGTTTCGCGCATCCAGTCAAATATATCGCCCGAGAATGAATATTTCTGCATCGCCGCCAAGCGCCAGCCGATTGCCCCGGGGCCGCCGATTATGCCTTTGGACCCGAGGTAAAACATCACTTCGATCCCCATCACAAACAGGAAAAGCGCCACCACCACCGGGGGCAACGGATTGACGGCAGGAACATTGTCTTGATGGCTCATATACTGGGCTTCCACTTTTGGGCTTCTTGACGGGACGTGACACCGTGGGTAAGCGAAGCAGAGTAGTTTTTCCAGTCGCGAGTATAGCCATGACCCAAACCACATTCACACCGCGCGTGTTTTCCGGCATTCAACCGTCGGGCGGATTGACGTTGGGCAACTATCTTGGCGCCATAAAACGGTTCGTCAACATGCAAGGGCCCGACTTTGAAACGGTGTATTGCATGGTTGATCTGCACGCGATCACCGTCCGTCAGGACCCCGCCGATCTGACCCGCAACACGCGAGAGCTTTGCGCCGGTTTCATCGCCGCCGGGATCGACCCGGAAAAATCCATTCTGATCAACCAAAGCCAGGTGCCGGAGCACGCACAACTGGGTTGGGTGCTGAGCTGTGTTGCCCGCATGGGCTGGATGCAGCGGATGACGCAATTCAAAGACAAAGCCGGCAAGAATTCGCAAAACGTATCGCTGGGGCTGTTTGGCTATCCGGCGCTGATGGCGGCCGATATTTTGATCTATCACGCCACGCATGTACCGGTGGGCGAGGACCAGAAACAGCATTTGGAACTGACCCGCGATATTGCCGCCAAGTTTAACCATGATTACGGCGTTGATTTCTTTCCGATGACCGAGCCGGTGATCGAGGGCGCCGCGACCCGTGTAATGTCATTGCGCGATGGCTCCAAAAAGATGAGCAAATCGGACCCGTCCGATGCCAGCCGCATCAATATGACCGATGATACCGACACCATTGCCCGTAAAATCCGCAAAGCCAAAACCGATCCGGATGCATTGCCATCCGAGGCCAAAGGGTTAGAGACCCGCCCCGAGGCGCGCAATCTGGTGAACATCTATGCTGCGCTTAGCGATCAAAGCGTCGATCAGGTGCTGTCTGATGTTGGCGGTAAACAGTTTGGTGAATTCAAGCCGATGCTGGCCGAATTGGCGGTTGCGAAACTGAGCCCCATCTCGGCAGAAATGGCGCGGCTTATGGCAGAACCAGACGAGATTGACCGCATTCTGAGCGCTGGTTCTTTGCGGGCACGTGAAATCACCGCTCCGATCCTGCGTAAAACCTATGACATTGTCGGGATGGTCGCGCCCGTCTAGGGCGGTCATTCTACCATCTCATTCTGCTGACATCAGTACCACCTCATTGACCCGCCAAACACGCGGTCGTGGGGCTGTTACTGTCGCTAAGACAAAAGTCGCCGATGGTGGCGAAACCCAGCGGCTTGGATGCCAGTGGCAGGCTTTTTGCGAGTATACCTGCTATGTGCATGTGTTTAGCACATTTAATTCTGGCCGCGCAAAAAAGGCCAAAGTTGCCTGTTATAAAATTGTGCTTTTTGACTAATGGAGCGTCTCGTGGCCTTCATTTCCAAAATTCAAAACCAGAATGCCTCGCTAAAATTGAATTTATTGAGGGTGTGTTGACCGCAGCAGATTATGTGATTGTGACCTACCAAATTAATGGAACAGTCGGGGCCTGGTCTGACTTGACTAGATAACACCGGTGCATCACGCCGAACATGATACCTATGAGTTCACCTTTGAAACACCGGAAACGAACCCTGACCACATTCCGTCTGGCAACGCCGATGCGGGCGCCCCCAAAGCCATGGCATTCATAAACACGGCCACTGGTGATGTACTGGCATTTTAAGACAATGATAGCGAAGGTACCGCAATTGAAACACTGGACGGCCCGGCAGCGGGTGCCATTTCCAGCAATGTTCCCGCCTCAGTGGATGGCAAAACTATCCAGCTAGATCCGCCCGGAAACCATATCAGCCATGGTATCGCCGCCGCCGCGGAACCCGTTGTTGAGCTTGAAGTGACCGGTGTTCAGATCGCCCTTTATGTAACGCATCTGGGGTTGGAAATGGCGACGATGTCAGCCGAACACCTTCTTCAATGTGCTGCGGCCAAGCGGTGCTTTGATGAGACCGAGGTCAACGACTTCCACATTATGTTTGAAAGCCACCAACTTGTGTTTTCAAATGGAGCAAGAATCGAAAACCTGGATCCGCGTTTTTTGTTCAGCGCCTATAGTTCTGACCGTCAAAAACAAGAGAACCTGTCTTTGTTTCCACGCACAATTCCGATTTCTATAAGATCCACGACCGGTGTTGCGATTCTTTGATGTATGCGCGTTATTCAAATGACTTTGGACGGCAGACCTTTCACATCACCAAATTGGATGGACTTCAAACAAAGTCTGGACCTCTGACCCATTCTTCCCATACCCTAAGCCCCGCAACAGGAGGCACGCATATGGCGACCGGCACCAACATCCGAACCTATTTCAACGGCGCTTGGCATAATGGCGATGTTCCGATCATCAGTGCTGCCGATCACGGCGCCTGGCTGGGATCTGCCGTCTTTGATGGTGCGCGGTTCTTTGACGGCATGTCACCTGATCTGCTGGCGCATTGCGAGCGGGTCAATCGGTCTGCGCAGGCCTTGATGGTGACGCCAACCGTGTCCGGTCTGGACATGGTCGAAATCGTGCGCGAAGGGCTGAAACATTACGACGATACCTCGGCCGTCTATATCCGCCCGATGTATTGGGGTATCGATGGCGATGTTACCGCCATTGTACCCAGCGCCGATACCACTGGATTTGCCATTTGCCTCGAAGAAATCCCAATGGCAACGGCCTCCGCCTCGGTCACATTGACCCGCACGCGGTTCCGCCGTCCGGTGCTTGAGGATGCAGTCGTCAACGCCAAGGCCGGCTGTCTGTACCCCAACAATGCCCGCATGCTGACCCAAGCACGCTCAAAGGGGTTCAACAATGCTCTGGTCGCAGATGCCATCGGCAATGTGGCAGAAACCGCGACCGCCAATATCTTTATGGTCAAGGATGGAGACGTGTTCACGCCCATCCCCAACGGTACATTCCTCGCCGGGATCACCCGGGCGCGGCACATTAAAAACCTGCGCGCCGACGGCATCGCAGTGCATGAATCTGTACTAAGTTTCGCCGATTTTGAGGCCGCGGATGAGGTATTTATGTCCGGCAACATGTCCAAAGTAACCCCGGTGACAGCCTTTGACGACACGCAATACCAGGTTGGCCCGGTGGCCCGTCGGGTGCGCGAAATGTACTGGGACTGGGCCGCGTCGACGGCATAACACGCCCCACAAACCTTGGGGCCACAACCTTGGCCATTGCCAGCCGCAGCCGGGTCAGTCACACTTGCCCCAAAATAGCAGGAGCATCTTATGCGCAAGTTCCTAGTCGTCCTTGACGACAGTCGTGAATGTCTGAACGCAATGCGGTTTGCCGCCATGCGTGCGGCCCATACAGGTGGCGGTGTCTCGGTTTTGTCGATCATTGCACCGGATGAATTCAATCACTGGATCGGGGTTGGCGACATCATGCGCGAAGAGGCGCGTGAACGGATTCATGCGCATTTTGAGGTGTTCGCCAAATGGATGCGCGACCGTCAGGGTGTTGATCCGGAACTGGTTGTTCGCGAAGGCGAGGCCGTGGCCGAGATAATTGCACAAATCCAGGACGACCCGGATATCGGCGTGCTGGTGCTTGGCGCGGGCACTGGCAAAAAGGGCCCCGGCCCGCTGGTGACTCAACTGTCAAAGTCTGCCGGATCGTTGCCGGTGCCGATCACCATTGTTCCCGGTGATTTGAGTAAAGAAAAGCTAGAAGCTATAACATAATGTGATCCTGCAGATCTAATCTGACTTTGCAATTCCACGCAATCCAGTTTAGAATGGTTCCAAACCTTGACTTGCCAGCCACGCGCCCGCATATCCTAAATACATCTTATTTTCGGAGACGCCCAATGTTTATCCAGACCGAATCAACTCCAAACCCTGCAACGTTGAAATTTTTGCCGGGGCAAACCGTTCTTGATGCGGGAACGGCGGATTTTCCGACATCTGAATCGGCGAGCAAATCGCCACTGGCAATGCGGATTTTTGCAGTAGATGGCGTAACAGGCGTGTTTTTTGGCAATGATTTTGTCACCGTAACAAAGGCCGAAGGCGTCGATTGGGACCACATCAAACCGGCTATTCTGGGCGCGGTGATGGAACATTTCCAGTCCGGCCAATCGGTGATGGACGGCGACCACACCCCGGCCTCAGGCCATGCCGAACACAGTGGCGAAGATGCTGAAATCGTCGATCAGATCAAAGAGTTGCTAGACAGTCGCGTGCGCCCAGCGGTGGCACAAGACGGCGGTGACATCACCTTTCACGGCTTTGATCGCGGCGTGGTTTACCTGCATATGCAAGGCGCCTGCGCCGGTTGCCCGTCCTCAACTTTGACGTTGAAAATGGGCATCGAAAACCTGCTGCGCCATTACATCCCCGAAGTGACCGAGGTGCGCCCGGTTGCCGTCTAACCCACTGATATTGGCATTTGATACATCGGCCGCGCATTGCGCGGCCGCTTTGATGTCCGGGGACACGGTTTTGGCCCAGCGCGCTGAGGCAATGAGCCGTGGCCAGGCCGAGCGCCTGATGCCCCTGCTGCAAGATCTGCTTGCCGAGGCGCACGCGACATGGCGTGATTTGACGGCAATTGGCGTCGGAGTTGGCCCCGGAAACTTTACCGGCATCCGAATCGCTGTCTCTGCCGCGCGTGGTTTGGCGTTGGGATTGGACATTCCGGCGGTGGGTGTCACCGGATCCGAGGCCCGGTGCCTGTCTGAACCACAAACAAATTTACCCGCGATTCCTGCGCCGCGCGATCAGGTATACCTGTGCAATCCAACCGACCCCAGCAGCGATCCGGTGCTGGTCTCGCTCGCGGAGGCGCTCAAAACTGCCGAGGCAATGAACCGGACATTGAGCACCGAAACCACGCCGCTACAGATCGCTATTGCCATTGCCCGGATCACCGCCAGCCGCTGGCAAACCACCACCAGCCCGCCCGCGCCGCTTTACGTGCGCCCCGCGGACGCTGCACCGCCGCGCGACAAGCCTCCTGTTCTTATTGAATGATGTCACCGCAGGACATGGCAACGCTGCACGCAGCCGCTTTTAGCCAGTCTCGCCCTTGGTCTGCTGGCGAATTTGCGTCCCTGCTGTCCTCGCCCTTATGTTTTTCGGTCGGGGATTCCTGCTGTTTCGCGTTGATCCGCGTGGTCGTGGACGAGGCAGAATTGCTCACCATTGCCACCCATCCTGACCACGTCAGACAAGGTCTTGCGTCATTCTGCATGAAAACCTGGCAACAATTGGCACGCCAACGTGGCGCCAGCCGCGCCTTTCTTGAGGTTGCCGCCGACAATGTTTTAGCCCGCGCGCTTTACGCCAAATGTGGCTATGATCATTGCGGTAGCCGACGCGCCTATTACCAGCGCGCAGACCAGCCCCCGGTCGACGCAATCGTGATGCAACGCATGTTCACCTAACGTCAACCAGCTAATTCCTGACCCAATAGTAAAAAAAACCGGTTGACCGCTAGGCTTACCTGCGGCCTTATTTACCGCATCAATGAAGCTGCTCGCTTTATCGGGCCGACGGGAATTTCCCAGACGCTCCAACCATAAAACCAATTGGGAGAACAATATGAGCCTTATGAAATCACTAATGGGTGCTGCTGCAGGCATCGCACTGGTTACCGGTGCTGCTCTGGCTGACCCGGCGCTGATCTATGATCTCGGCGGAAAATTCGACAAATCATTCAACGAATCAGCCTTCAATGGCGCCGACCGTTGGGCCAAAGAGACCGGCGGCAAGTATTTTGAGATCGAAATGCAGTCCGAAGCACAGCGCGAGCAGGCCCTGCGCCGCTTTGCCGAAGCTGGTGCAAACCCAATCATCACAACCGGTTTTGCCTTTAGTGGCCCTCTCGGCGATGTTGCTGCGGACTACCCAGACACCACATTTGTAACCGTCGACGGTTGGGTGCCTGACGCGCCAAACGTGCTGATCGTTTCGTTCACTGAGCACGAAGGTTCGTATCTGGTCGGCATGATGGCGGCGTTGAAAACAGAATCCAACACTGTTGGCTTTATCGGTGGCATGGACGTGCCGTTGATCCGCAAATTCGCCTGTGGCTATGCCCAGGGCGTCAAAGCAGTGAACCCCGATGCAACCATCATTTCCAACATGACCGGCACTACGCCGTCGGCATGGAATGACCCGGTAAAAGGTTCGGAACTGGCCAAAGCACAAATTTCGCAAGGCGCTGACATAATCTATGCAGCCGCGGGCGGCACCGGTGTTGGCGTTCTGCAAACCGCAGCAGACGAAGGCATCCTGTCGATCGGCGTGGACAGCAACCAGAACCCGCTGCACCCCGGCAAAGTTTTGACATCGATGCTAAAACGCGTTGATATTGCAGTCTATAACATCCTGAAAGCCGGCGACTCGCTCAAAGGCGGTTACCTGGCCTTCAATCTTGCCGACCAAGGCGTTGACTATGCAATGGACGAAAACAACGCCGATCTGGTGACTGCAGAAATGCAGGCGACAGTTGACGCGGCCAAGGCAAATATCATCTCAGGCGAAGTTGTCGTGCATGATTACACATCCGACGACACGTGCCCGGCACTGTCGTTCTAAAGCTGGAAAGCAACTGGAAAGCTCTGGGCCATGACAGATATTCTTGAGACATTGTTCTCGGCCTGGGGCGACCCAACTCCCGAGGGGCGCGCCACCAAGACCGACGCGGCCCTTGGGCCAAATTTCTACTATGCTGATCCCAACACCCCGGAACCGGTGGTTGGTCGGGACAGTTATCTTGCCTATATCACGCAATTTGCCGCGATGATGCCCGGCGCCACGGCCAAAGTGGTTGCAGTGTCTGAGCATAATGGCTTTGCCCGCGCGACCGCGGATTTCGTGAAAAAAAATGGGGATGCGATGATGCGAGGCCAGTATTTTGCAGAGATCAACGACGGTAAAATCACCCGCCTGATCGGCTTTACCGGAATGGGAGAGCCCGCTTGACCGCCCCAGCCATCCAACTGAAAGGGATTTCCAAATCCTTTGGGCCCGTACAGGCCAACAAAGACATATCCATCAGCGTAGCCCCCGGCACGATCCACGGGATCATCGGAGAGAACGGAGCGGGCAAATCCACGCTGATGAGCATCCTTTACGGCTTTTACAAAGCTGACAAAGGCGAGATTTTTATCAACGGCACGAAAACTGAAATCCCCGACAGCCAGGCGGCAATTGCGGCTGGCATCGGCATGGTGTTTCAGCATTTCAAACTGGTTGAAAACTTTACCGTGCTGGAAAATATCATTCTGGGGGCCGAAGATGGTGCATTTCTGCGTCCATCCCTGGCCAAAGCGCGCAAATTGCTGGGCGAACTATCCGCCGAATACGGGCTGGACGTGAACCCGGATGCGCTCATTGAGAACATCGGCGTTGGCATGCAACAGCGTGTTGAGATCCTTAAGGCACTGTACCGACAGGCCGATATCCTAATTCTGGACGAACCCACCGGCGTGCTGACCCCTGCCGAGGCGGACCAGCTGTTTCGCATTCTGGACCGGCTGCGCGAAGAGGGTAAAACCATTATCCTGATCACCCATAAACTGCGCGAGATCATGGATACCACCGATACCGTCAGCGTCATGCGGCGCGGCGAAATGACGGCGACGGTCAAAACCAGCGAGACCAGCCCCGAACATCTGGCCGAACTGATGGTCGGGCGCAAAGTGCTGCTTCAGGTCGACAAAGCCCCGGCCAAGCTCGGCAAACCGGTTCTGGAAATCCAAGACCTGCGTGTGGTGGACGAAAACGGCGTTGAGCGGGTCAAAGGTATCAACCTGACCGTGCGCGCCGGTGAAATTGTTGGCATTGCGGGCGTGGCGGGGAACGGTCAGTCCGAACTGCTCGAGGTTTTGGGTGGGATACGGACGGGCACCGGCACTATACTGCTTAACGGTGAACCTCTGGCGCTTAGTGGGCCAGGATCGGACGGTCAGGCCCGGCGCGCGCAACATATTGCGCATGTGCCCGAGGACCGGCAGCGCGAAGGCCTGATCATGGACTTCTTTGCCTGGGAAAACACCGCCTTTGGCTATCACAACGACCCCGCCTATCAATCCTCGCGATTTTTTATGGACAACGCGGCGAT
>JBLHMP010000029.1:0-44712 GCA_047623555.1 Granulosicoccus sp. | reverse complement strand
GTTTTCACCCACCCTACGCCAGACTGTTAGCGTAGGGTGGGTGAAAACCCACGCTTGTCTGTCAATTAAGTGTGCTAGCCCGTGCGGCCATAAAACCCAAGCCGTTCGGCATTGCTAAACGCTACACCGGGGTTTTCGTAATAACAAAACACTGCAATCACCCGATCCTTTTCGCCCTCAACCGGGGTCACACGATGCGCTGTGTTTTTGCCTTTGAACACATTTAACGTTCCGGGGGACAGGCTGATCTGCTGCACCTTTGTGTCATGACCGCGGAGCAATTTCCCAACGCCGTCAAAATTGGGGTCGCTTTCACTGCGCAGCCCAGTGCGGTATTCAAAGGCGCCACCTGCGTCGGCGGCTTGCAACAATAAAGTCGTGGTAAATTCAGAGCGGTCGAAATGCCAGTTTAGCGCCTGACCTTCGCCATAGGCCATCACATTTACCGACGCCAATGGATCATCCATCGGATAAAGCGCGGCCAGATCCATCGTTGCCGCCAGAAATTGATGCAAAGGCGCCCAGTTATACACGTCCATCAAAGGCTGCGCAGGCAGTTGATCGGCACATAACGTCCGGTTGGATGTCTTGACCTGTTTGTTTGCGGGATGGTCCGCCGACAGGCCCGCAATACTATCGCTGAAATAAATGTTGTGGCTGCGTCCGTGCAAAAACGACCGTTTGGCGAATTCATCCTGCAACGTCGCCACCGCCTGCGCCGCAAGGGCCGGGCGCAGCAGGCCGTCGAGGCTAAACATGCCATGCTCTGCCAGATCATCACGACACGATTGTACCAAGGCATTCCATTCAGGACTGCCCGGTTTGTCGAGCGCAAAGCGCTCTAGATCAATCAGGTTTTTCATCACTAAAACTCCTTACACCGCACTCTGCCAAGCCATGCCTGGATTTCTATCCTATCCGCGACATGGCCTTGTGTGAAGATATAAATTGACCGCAGACGTGGCGATCTGAATAGGGTAAACAATGGCATTCCCCCCCGCGTGCGCCTAAATCGGTAGGCAGATGCACAGGAGTCCGCGATGAATGTCCACCTTCCACCCGACACGCCCGACGTTGACGACGCAGCTGCAGCGCTGACTGTTTTACGCGCTTGGGCCGAACAGGCCACGCCGACAGAAATAGCCGAGCTGGACCCAGCCATTGCCCGGTTGTTGCCCCGTGAACCGCTGGCCAATTATCCGGCCTTATCGCGCGATTATCCGCAGGATTTCGTGGTGGACGAGGCCTATCGCGCCACGCTACCCGACCTACAGAACGGGCCCGCCAGTCTGATCCGGGGCGCCAAACGGCAAATCCAGCATGTAGGGATTTCGAATTTCCGCCTGCCAATCCGGTTTCATACGCGGGGCGGCGAAGATCTGACGCTTGAGACATCGGTGACCGGAACCGTCAGCCTTGAGGCTGGCAAAAAGGGCATTAACATGTCCCGTATCATGCGCAGTTTTTACCAATACACTGATCGCGCCTTTAGTTTTGAGGTAATGGAATCGGCGCTGGACGCCTATAAAAATGATCTTGAGAGCTTTGACGCCCGCATCCAAATGCGGTTTTCCTTTCCGATGAAAGTCGACAGCCTGCGCTCAGGTCTGGCGGGTTATCAGTATTACGATTTCGCGCTGGAACTGGTGGAAACCGGCGGTGTGCGGCAAAAGATCATGCATCTGGATTATGTCTATTCGTCCACTTGCCCCTGTTCATTAGAGCTAAGCGAACATGCCCGCACCACACGCGGACAACTGGCGACACCGCATTCGCAACGATCCGTCGCGCGGATTTCGGTTGAGGTTGATTACGACGCCGATTGCCTGTGGTTTGAGGATATGATTGAGGCCTGCCGACGGGCTGTGCCGACGGAAACCCAAGTCATGGTTAAACGCGAGGATGAACAGGCCTTTGCCGAACTCAACGCCGCCAACCCGATTTTTGTTGAGGATGCAGCCCGGTTGTTTTGCGAGCAATTGCAGAACGATCCGCGCATTCGCGATTTCCGTGTTGTTGCCAGCCATCAGGAAAGCCTGCACAGCCATGACGCGGTCAGCATCCTGACCGAAGGCGAGACGTTTGCGATGCAAAGCGTTGACCCGAAACTGTTCAGCACGTTGTTTCATGTTGGGTAGGGAACCCGTGCCCGAATAATGCTGCGACTTTCCCGGTGCGGTTTTGAGAAACACAACTCGGCGTGCGCCGGGGGCTGGGTTCTGGCATCTTGGTTGTTTTGATGCATAACCTGCCCCGACATCTCAGGGGTTGAAAATGCAAGGTATCGAACTGGTCGCGCATGCGATTAAAATGTTGTTTCGTGATATTTGGGCGATGGTAAAGTTGACTGTTCTGCCAATGCTGATTGGCTTTACTCTTATGATTTTTATAAGTTTTTTGTTTTCAAGCGATGGGTTGTACGCAATGTTGACTGGGGCAAAGCCACCCCAACACGGGCAGGGTGCAGGTGACTTTTTGGCCGATATTTTGGCACTGTTCATTCTTGTAACCACAATGTTTTGGGCGGCTATTGGGTGGCACCTCTTTGTTCTTTTGGAAGAACATCCGGGCAGGATTTTGCCGCATTTCAGTCAAAACCTTGCTGTCGCCTATTTGTGGGCCACTATAAGGCTCGGACTGATATCGTATATTTTACTCATTCCATTCATGTTTTTCATTATGGCTTTTGTAGGGGGTGGACCACAGATGCTGCTTATTGTGTCTATTGCTTCTACGGCCATTTACGCGCTGATCCTGCGATTTGGCCTCGTTTTACCGGGCGCTGCTGTGGGCAAGCCAATGTCGTTGCGGCAATCCTGGACGTTAACCAAAGGGAAATTTGGACTAATTATTTTCGTTGCTTTGGCACTGACCGTGTTGGGCAACCTTGCCAAAGTGAATTTGGTGCCAGAATACCTTGGATGGGCGATTTCGATTTTCCTAAGCTGGTTTAGCTTTGCGTTTGGTATCTCGATCTTAACCACGATCTATGGCGTTTACGTCGAAAAACGCGCGCTTTGAGCAAAAACAAAAGGTGCGGCGATACTAAGGTGTAAACGCCCAAAACGTCACATCCTGACCCGCCTGATGTCGCGCTTGGCTTGACAGTCACACGCGCGCACGCCAACCCTGCCAGCATGTTGGATATACGCCCAGTTGGATATGTTATCGGCCTGTTGGTCGCCATTCTTGGCGCCACAATGGTATTGCCGTTGCTGGTTGATATGGCCGAAGGGCAGGGCCATTGGCGCGCCTTTCTGGAAAGCGGTGTCATCACCATGCTGACCGGCGGGCTGATCGCGCTGAGTTGCTCCAACGGTGTCAAACAGGGGCTGACCATTCAACAGACCTTCCTGTTGACCACCGGCGTTTGGCTGGCCTTGCCGATTTTTGGCGCCTTGCCGTTCATGCTGGGCGATACCGAGCTGAACTTTGTTGATGCGTTTTTTGAATCGATGTCGGGGCTAACCACCACCGGGTCAACCGTGTTGGACGGGCTTGACGACATGCCGCGCGGAATTTTACTGTGGCGCGGCGTGCTGCAATGGTTGGGCGGCATTGGTATCATCGTTGTCGCCATGGTGTTTTTGCCCGAATTACGCGTTGGTGGCATGCAGATTTTCCGATCCGAAGGCTTTGATACCTTTGGTAAAATTCTGCCCCGCGCCACCGAAATTTCCAGCCGCATATCGGTGATCTATGTGGCTCTGACCATGTCCTGTTCGATCAGCTATCTGGCGATGGGCATGTCGCCGTTTGACGCCACTGTCCACGCGATGACCACCGTTGCCACTGGCGGGTTTGCCAATTACGACGCCTCGTTTGGCAACTTTTCCGGTGGGGTGGAATACGTTGCGGTGGTGTTTATGTTCCTGGCCGCCCTGCCATTTGTGCGCTTTGTACAGCTGACCTCGGGCTATGCGCGGCCGTTGCTGAAAGACAGCCAGATTCGCGCCTTTTTTGGTACTGCACTGGTGTTGGTTTTGTTGCTGACCCTGTGGAACATGACCCAGACCGGCATCAGCGGCGAAGAGGGGTTTCGCAAGACGCTGTTTAACACCGTGTCGCTGCTCACCGGAACCGGATATGCCAGCACTGATTACATGCATTGGGGGCCTTTCCCGGTCACGTTGTTGTTCTTTGTGGGCCTGATTGGCGGCTGTGCCGGGTCCACCGCCTGTTCGATCAAGATTTTCCGCTATCAGCTGTTGTTCACCTCGATCAAAGCGCAACTCCAGCGGATCCGGTCGCCCCATGGGGTGTTCACCCCGCGTTATGCCGGGCGGGCGGTGGGGCCGGATGTGCTTAATTCGGTGATGTCGTTTTTTGTATTCTTTCTGGTGACGCTAGGGCTGTTGGCGGTTGGGTTGGGCATGACCGGGCTGGATATGACCACCTCGGTGTCCGGGGCGGCGGCGGCGCTGGGCAATATCGGTCCGGGGCTTGGCGATATCATCGGGCCTGCGGGCAATTACGCCGGGCTGAATGATACGGCCAAATGGATGCTGTGCATCGCTATGCTGGTGGGGCGCCTCGAAATCCTGGCGGTTTACGCCATTCTTACCTTACAATTCTGGAGAGCTTAAATGTCTTATGCCAAGGCACGTCGCCCCTTGGGCGCACAAATTTCCCATATGCTAAAGGATCGCGGGGTTGATGTGATTTTCGGCATTCCCGGCGTGCATAATCAGGAAATGTATCGCGGGATTGAGGAGGCCGGCATTACCCATGTTTTGGCGCGCCACGAACAGGGTGCCGGGTTTATGGCCGATGGTTATGCGCGCGCGTCGGGCAGGCCCGGTGTGGCATATGTGATCACCGGCCCCGGGGTGTGCAACATCATGACGCCGATGGGGCAGGCCTATAGTGACAGTGTGCCGATGTTGGTGATCTCGTCCTGTCTGGATGATATCGCTGGTAAGGCTGGTCAGTTGCACCAGATGCTGGATCAGGAAATCGCCGCCGGAACCGTCTGTGATTGGTCCCGGACCGCACCCAATGCGCAGGCCGCCTATCAGCTGGTTGAGCGGGCGTTGGACGAATTTGAAACCGCCCGCCCGCGGTCTAAACATATTCAGGTGCCGATTGCGGTGCTGATGGCGGATGCGGATGAACCACTGTCGCCCAACATGCCAGCGGCGCGGATACGCACCAGCCTGCCGGATGTGGCGGCGGTGGCGTCGTTGCTGAACATCGCGCAACGGCCATTGTTTATTCTGGGCGGTGGCGCGCACAGCACGTTGTGGCGGGATCTGCTAAGCCATCTGGGCGCTGCGGCCTTTACCACCTATGCCGGGCGCGGCCAGATCGCGGGGGCCTATCCGCTGAACTTTGGCGCCGCATTGGCACGGCCCGCCAGTGCGGATGTGATTGCCTCGGCTGATCTGGTGATCGCGGTGGGCACCGAACTGGCCGAGGTTGATCTTTGGCGCGAAGAGCTTGGCAATAGCGCTACGCTGGTGCGCGTTGATATTGATCCGGCCTGCCTGTCTGACCGGCACCGCGCGCAGGTGAAACTGTTGGCGGATGCCACCAGCTTTTCCGCCGCTTTGTTCAAAGCCTGCGAAGATCAGAAACCCGCCACCGGTTGGAACGTGGATGAGGTTTCCGCCGCGCGCGCCCGTTGGCGGGCCGAGACCGATGCCGAACGCCCGGGCATTGTGCCGATTTGTGACGCCTTGCAACAGGTGGTGCCGACAAATGCGATGATCTATTCGGATATGACCCAATTTGCCTATGTCGCCAAAGAGGTCTGGGACATGGCACAGCCGGGTCATTGGCATCACCCGTATGGCTTTGGCACGCTGGGCTATGCGCTGCCTGCCGGGATCGGCGGCGCCATTGCCAGCAAGATGGGCTCGAGCCATGCGCCGACAATGGTGATCGTTGGCGACTACGGGTTTCACTATACCATGCAGGAACTGGGCGTCGCGGTTGAACTTGGCCTGCCGATGGCGATTATCCTGTGGGACAATGGCAAGCTGAAAGAGATCGAAGACAGTATGGTGCGCGCGCAGATCGCCCCCAACGCGGTTGTCGCGCGCAACCCGGATTTTTGCAAACTGGCCGAGGCGTTTGGTGCCTATTCGGCCGCGCCAGAAACGCTGGAAGATCTGCAATCGGCAGTGCGCAGTGCCTTTGCCGCGGATGGGCCGACGCTAATCTATGTGACGCCGGCGGTCATTGGCTGAGGCCTAGGCCTGGTGGCTGGACAGGGAAAAGCGACCTTGCCCAGCCACGCCTTTGCTTTGGCAAACTATGCGGCACGTTTCGATGTCGCTCTTTGGGCATGTCGATCAATGCCTTTTTCATGCCGTTGCAGAACGCAATGGGATAGGACTGCCAACGGCAGTTCGGGCAGGTTAAACGCAGATTAACGGTCACGCCGCGTTCGTTTGAACCAGATGTAAGCGTGCCAATGCCAATGCCAATGCTGGCGCTAATGCCGATCCCTGGGCCAATGCAGATGCCTGGGATAAAAAATGGGCGACGTTGGGCGCTGTTCGGGCGACGTGCGTGGGTTTTTCCAATGAAAATGCAGCACATTCGGCAGCAGGAAAAATACTGCAACCAAGGCCAACACAATAATGACGAGATCAAACATAGCCATTTCCAAACTGTTCGGTTTGGTCAGGCGAGAATCAGTATTTGAAAGCTGATTGCCGACTGACCCAATACAGAAAAAATGACCAATGGACGGTGCGGATGCAATACTGCCAATCAGCCATAATTTTCGGAATTTGGGCCATTTTATGAGGAAAAACACAAAATTTAGTTAATATCACCAGCGACGGCGGGCGCCGCTGGTCAGCGGGTTAATCCCAGCAACTAACCAGCACGGTCATGCCGGACGCCAAACGGATCAGATCCTCGGGGGCCATTGAGGCGCCATTGCCATGGGTTTCCACGATCAGGCCGGCGGTGCTTAGCACACTGCGAATGGCCGTGGAATCGGCGGCAAAGCTCACATCATCAGGCAGGCGCTGACCGCTTTCACTGCGTGGAAGCAACATCCCCATGATGCCGCCCGCCGCATCAAAGACCGGGCCACCCGCATCGCCCGGAAGCGGCGCAAGTGCCAGACGTTTCAATTTGGTTTCGCCGCGCAATCCGGTGACGTCGGCCAAGGTGCCATAGGTAACGGTTGGCGCGCTCAGCACACCCTCAAACGAATAGCCGGCAACCGCGATATCAGAGTTCAGCCGTGGCGCGGTTTTGCTGAATTGCCCAACGCTCACGGGGGCCAGCGCATGAACCGGCCGCAGGACCGCAACGCCCAGGGCGTCGTCGGAGGCGACCAGTTTCGCCTCATAATCATGATCCAGGGTGATCCGCGTACAGCTGCGCACCGCGTCGGACATGGTGACAACCGACCCTTTGGTATCGACGAAAAACCCAGACCGTGAGATGCGCGGTTTGCGTATGTCCAGCCCCGATACCAGATCAATCTGCTGTTCGGCATCGGCGCCTGCTGCTGGGTCCAACACACCGTTTAGTCGGGTAAAACTGTCCTGCATCGCCGCCAAAACCCGCGTGCGCCGCTCTTCGTCGCCAGTTGGCCAGATCAGCATAAAGCCTTTGATCTGCCCGTCTTTCAACTGGGCCTCGGTGTAGGACACGATACTGCCGTTGCGCCCCTCTAGGGTAAAGCGGTCTTTTTTGCGCTGGCGCGGCCCTTGGAGCGGCATGATTTCCAGCGTTTGCAGGATGTCATAAAGGCCAAACAACGTTGTCTGATTGCCCGGCTGACTGATCAACAGCAGCTGAATGCCGGAATTGCCGGTCGCGTCATAATGCGCAAAAGGCGGCTCGTAGCGGGAAAAGCGGACCTCGCCGCCCGGGATCTTCATTTCGATACCGGCCTGAGCATCGGTATTGGTCTGCATTCCGACGCTGATCAGCGGTTCGTTATATTGGTCCAAAAGAGCCTGCCGTTGCAGGGTTGTCAGAATGCCGCTGGCCACAAGACCATTGGCCGACTGCCAATCCGCCATCGACCGGCGGGTTCCGGCCCCATAGGCGCCATCAATTGCGGCGCTGTAAAACCCGGCCCATTTCAGAGCGATCTGCAGTTCTCTGCGTCCTGCAACACTTAGCTGGCGCTCGCTGCGCCGTGCCTCGGCCGGGGTTTCATCTGCCGGTTCGGGGGCGGGATCGGGCTCGGGTGTGGCAAGCACGCTGGGTTGGGTCGGGACGTTGGGTTGCGGGTTGGTTTGTGGAACCGGAGTGGCCGCCGCAATGCGACGTCCCAGAATATCAGCGCCAACAGGCCAAAATTGCTGCCCCAGTGAGCCCGAGAGAGAGATATAGCTGTCAAAGGGGATTTTCCGCTCTGTGCGGTAGACGCGCAATACGTCTTCGGCATCTGAACGCAAATACGGGCCAAGCATCACGCCATACCAACTGCCACCAAGCGAAAAGCCGTTCACATCCGGCAGCGCCGCAGCATAAGACTGCGCGCGTTTCTGCGCCAGATTCAGACTTGGGTGGGCTTCGATCTGGATCCAGACAACCTCTGGATTGGATTGTTGTGCCGTTGCCGCGTTCACGACAAAAACAACTGCAAAGACAATCGACGCAATCAAACTCTTCATATTTCTTCTCAAACTCTTACAATACTTTATGGTTGTGGCACATAATCAGGAAATACCGCCAATAGCTATGGTTTAAGGTGTGTCAATTCCACCTGTTTTGCGTCGTTGACGCTGCGGGGCGCTGAGCTTAGGAAAGGTGCGCGGCCCGAGCCCCTGCTTTGCTGGGCCTGACCGATGACCACAAGGGCGATAGTCATGACCGAAACAACCAGCACTCCGCGTTCTTTTCAAGAGATCATTCTGCGTCTCCAGGCCTATTGGGCGGCCAAAGGCTGTGCCATTTTGCAGCCCTACGACATTGAGGTCGGGGCTGGGACGTTCCACCCGGCCACAACCCTGCGCAGTCTGGGCAGCACGCCCTGGGCCGCCGCCTACGTGCAGCCGTCGCGGCGTCCTACGGATGGGCGATACGGAGAAAACCCGAACCGTTTGCAGCATTATTACCAGTATCAGGTGCTGATCAAACCCAGCCCGCCCAATTTGCAGGATCTGTATCTGGGTTCGCTTCGGGCCATCGGCATCGACATGGATCTGCACGACATTCGCTTTGTCGAAGACGACTGGGAAAGCCCGACATTGGGTGCCTGGGGGCTTGGCTGGGAGGTCTGGTGTGACGGCATGGAAGTGTCGCAATTTACGTATTTTCAACAGGTTGGCGGCCATGACTGTAACCCAGTCTCGGGTGAGCTGACCTATGGGCTGGAACGGCTGGCGATGTATGTGCTGGGCGTTGAACATGTGATGGATATGCCATTTAATGCCCCGGATGCGCCGATCCCGCTAACCTATGGCGACATCTTTAAACAAACCGAAGAAGAATACGCCCGCTGGAATTTTGATGTCGCCGACACCAAGGTTCTGCTGCGCCATTTTGAGGACGCCGAGAACGAATGTGCCGCGATCCTGTCCCATTCTGCAGACGATCCCAAGACCGGCAAACGCATCGTCATGGTGCACCCGGCCTATGATCAATGCATTAAGGCCAGCCACATTTTCAACCTGCTGGACGCGCGTGGTGTGATTTCGGTTACCGAACGTCAGGCCTATATCGGACGGGTGCGGGCCCTGGCCAAACAATGTGCGGATGCGTTTGTCACGACGACAGCCGGAGGGTACGTGGCGTGATGCAGAACGGTCTGGCCAGAATAAATGTGTCAGGCCCGTCTGTATTAAGCCAGCCTGTATTAGGCCCGTCTGTGTTAGGCGAGGCCGGGCAACAGTTCTTTCAATCCGTCGGCAATCATGTCGATCGCTATGGCGGCCAGTATCATACCCATCAGGCGGCCCATAATGACGCGCGCAGTTTCCGACAGATACTTTGCCAGATCTCCGGCGAAATATATCACTATGCCGACGATCAGCAGCACGCCGATAAAAATCCCGCCAATAATGAATCGTTCAGTGACCGAACTTGCTTCGCCCGAAAACAGAATAAGGGTGGTGATCGTGCCCGGACCAATAATCATCGGAAACGCCATCGGATAGAACGCCACCTGTGTCGCATCCGGATAACTGTCGTGTTCTTCGTCCGTTCCCTGATGCGATTTGCTATCGTTCCCATTCAGCATGTTCAATCCGATGAACAGGACCACGAGACCGCCCGCAACGCGAAAATCATTGATGCTGATGTCAAACAGATCCAGTACCCGGTTTCCGGTGAGCGCAATCACAAGCCCCATGATAAGAGCATAAAACGTCGTTTTCAGCGCGATCTGCCGCCGTTCTGCTTTGGGCGCGCCTTCGGTGATTCCGAGGAAAATCGGCAGGATGGTTGCCGGGTTCATGATGGCAAACATGGCACCAAAAAATTTAATCGCTACGTCAATTTCCAAAGCAGTCATCCTATTTTAGCCGGGGGAAAACCGCTGCTATCATGTTTGGCGAATGTTGCAAGCGCCTTGTCCGGGCCCCAAATAAGAGCGTGAAATAATGGGAAAAATCATAACAATTCTGTTGCTGGCTGCGATCGCGATCGCTGGCGGATCAATGTATTATCTGCAGGTCTACGGGTTTTATGACCCGGTCCCGGTACAGCCCGGATCTGATGTGAAACTGGTCTCACAAGAGACCGGCGCGCCTGTCGCCATTGCATATTCCGACTTTCAGGGCATTGACGCTGACAGCTCGCCGATCCGGTATCGGGCCTGTTTTACCACGTCCGACAGCCCCGAAATGCTGACCGAATCCTATGTAGAGATCAAAGGTTTTATGCCGCGCACCGGCCCCGGTTGGTTTGATTGTTTTGATGCAAAGACAATTGATGACGCATTAAAGGCCGGCACCGCGCTGACGTTTCTGGGGGCCAAAAACATTCACTTTGGCGTTGACCGGATCGTGGCCATCACCAACGACGGGCGTGGTTATGTCTGGCACGAGTTGAACGAATGCGGTAAAAAATCCTATGATGGCACCGTTGTCGGCGAGGCATGCCCCGCACTGGATACGGCTGGTACCAATGACTGATTTCGCGTTCAGCGTGGCAAGGTAATATGGCCCAACAGTTTCTGGTGCCGGACTTTCTGGCCGTGACGTTAGGCTTTGCTGTGTTTCTGGCCGGAGCCGCCATCAATACCCGCGTTACCGTTCTGCGCCTTTATAACATCCCGGACCCGGTGACCGGCGGCCTGCTGGCGGCGTTTATGCTATTGGCGATCTATCTTATGTTTGGGGTCGAACTTAGCTTTGAGCTGGAAAGCCGTGATTTATTTTTGGTGCTGTTTTTTGCGGCCATTGGCCTGAACGCCCGGATCAGCGATCTGATTGCTGGTGGTAAGCCGTTGCTGTTGCTGCTGGTTTTGACGATGTTAACCATTCTGGCGCAAAACGTCATTGGCGTGGCTGGTGCGGTGATGTTTGGCTATCCGGCCAAGGTTGGTGTGCTGTTTGGCTCGGCCTCGCTGATTGGTGGGCATGGCACCACCATTGCCTGGGCTCCCGAAATCGCCGAAATCACCGGTCAGGTCGGCGCGACAGAACTTGGGGTTGCGGTGGCGACGCTGGGGTTGGTGCTGGCGGCGCTGATCGGTGGGCCAATTGCCAAACATCTGGTGGAAAAGAACAACCTGACACCCGCTCGCCCGGACGAAGCGCTGTCGGTCGGGCATTCGGAAAACGGCTCAGTGCCGAGTGAGAAAAACGACCATCTGTCGGCTATGCGAGTGATGTTTTACCTCAATATCGCCATTGTCGCGGGCTATTTGTTGCATCAGCTGATCCTTGAGGTGGGGTTTAGGCTGCCGCTGTTTGTGCCCTGCCTGATGATGGGCATTGTGGTGGCAAATCTGCGCGCTGTATTGGCACCACATGCGTTGCCGGTGGCGCGGACCGCCTCGCTGGCGTTGATATCGGAATTTGCCCTTGGAGCGTTTCTGGCCATGTCATTGATGAGCCTGCAGCTCTGGACCATTGCCAGCCTTGGCCTGTCCATTGTCGTCATCTTGGTGGCACAGACGGTATCTGCAGTTGTTTTTATCCTTTATGTTCTGTTTCCAGTGATGGGGCGTGGCTATCGTGCTGCGGTTCTGTCTGCCGGATTTGGCGGTTTTGCACTTGGTGCGACGCCAACCGCCATCGCCAATATGACGGCGGTCACCCAGCGCTATGGGCCGTCGCCTATTGCCTTTGTTGTACTGCCCCTAGTATCCGCCTTCTTTGTTGATATAGCCAATGCGGTCGTCATTCAGACGATTGCGAATTTCTGAGGACCGTCATGCCAGACCTGCTGATCGAACTGTTTTCCGAGGAAATCCCGGCGCGGATGCAAACCCGTGCTGCGGATGACCTGAAAAAGCGTATGACTGATGGTCTGGTTGAGGCTGGCCTGATCTATGCAGGCGCCGCAGGGTTTTCAACGCCGCGCCGCCTGACGCTAACAATTGACGGGCTGCTGGCGGCGTCGCCCACGGTGCGCGAAGAGCGCAAAGGCCCAAAGGTTGGCGCGCCCGACAAAGCCATCGAGGGCTTTCTGCGCGGAGCCGGTCTGAGCCGTGATCAGCTCGAGGAACGCGACACGCCCAAAGGTGCTGTGTATTTCGCGGTGATCGAGAAACCGGGCCGTCCTGCCGCCGAGATCGTCGCCGAAGTTCTGGAAAACGTGATCCGTAATTTCCCATGGCCGAAATCCATGCGCTGGGGCACCGGGTCTTTGCGCTGGGTGCGGCCTTTGCATTCGATATTGTGTATTCTATACGCAGAGGACGGCGCCCAAGTGGTGGCGATGAACGTCGAAGGCATCGTTTCGGGTGACAGCACCCAAGGCCATCGTTTCATGGCTCCGGGCGCATTTTCTGTCACGTCGTTTGAGGATTACGAGGCCAAGCTAAAGCGCGCGCATGTGGTTTTGTCGGCCACCGAACGGGCCGAGCACATCTGGGCCGATGCCACCAACATGGCGTTTGCCGCCGGGTTAGAGGTGGTTGAGGACAAAGGCCTGTTGGCCGAAGTTGCCGGATTGGTCGAATGGCCGGTTGCGCTGATGGGCAAAATTGATCCGGCGTTTCTGGATTTGCCCGCCGAAGTGTTGCAAACGTCGATGCGGGAACACCAAAAGTTCTTTTCCTTGCGTAACCCAAAAAACGACCGTATTGAACAGTTTATCACCGTGGCGAACCGCGAAACTGCCGATCAGGGCGCGACCATTCTGGCGGGCAACCAAAAGGTGCTGTCGGCCCGTCTGGCGGATGCAAAGTTTTTTTGGGATAATGATTTGCGGATCGCCCATGATGACATGAGCATCTGGACGCAAGATCTTGAAAACGTGACGTTCCACAATAAACTGGGCACACAGGCCGACCGTATCCGCCGTATTGCGTCGTTGTCGCGCGAACTGTCCGGCGCAACCGGTGCTGATGCGGATCAGGCCGAAACGGCGGCACTGTTGGCCAAGGCCGACCTGTCCTCGGAATTGGTCTATGAATTCCCGGAATTACAGGGGCTTATGGGGCGCTATTACATCGCGGCCTCGGGTCAGGACGCGGCGATTGCGGCTGTTGCCGAGGAACATTATTCGCCGCTTGGTCCGTCTGATGATGTGCCGTCGGCGCCTCTGTCGGTGACGGTGGCCCTGGCAGATAAGCTCGACACTCTTACCGGGTTTTGGGCGATTGATGAAAAACCAACGGGGTCGAAAGACCCATTTGCGTTGCGTCGTGCGGCCCTTGGTGTGATCCGTTTGATCCTGGATAATGATCTGCGGGTGCCGTTGGATCGCTTCATCGACAGTCAACTGCTTAAACATAAAATCCATATGAGTGCCGAGGCGCGTGAGGATGAACGCGGTACCATGCAGTTGATTTTGCAAGAGATTGCCGAACATGGCGTGTTTGGTGCCGCCTATAAAACAGTCATTGAGCGTTTGGATGGCGACGATAAACCCGACACTAACGAAGGGTCGCTCCTACAGCGGCTTGAAACCGCTGTTCCGGATCTTAGCGTTGATTTGCTGGCTTTCTTCCACGACCGCCTCAAAGTCTTCCTGCGCGATCAGGGCGTCCGTCAGGACATCATTGACGCCTGCATCGCCATGCCGGGCAATGATGATCTGAACCTGTTGGTTAAACGGGCCCGTGCCTTGTCTGACGTTCTGGACACCGAAGATGGTGAAAACCTGATCCAGGGGTTCAAACGCGCGAACAACATTCTAAGCCAGGCCGAAGAAAAAGACGGTGTTGAATACTCTTACGGTGCGGACCTAAAGTTCGCCGAAGATGACAGCGAGCGCGCGTTGTTTGTGGCACTGGACGTGGCCAAGGCCGCCATCAAGCCTGCACTTGAGGCCGAGGATTTCCCGACAGCGATGGCGGCAATGGCGGCTTTGCGGGCACCGATTGATGCGTTTTTTGAGGCGGTTCAGGTCAATACCGACAAGCAGACCGTGCGGCGCAACCGGTTGAACATGCTGAGCCGCATTCGCCAGACCTGTTCCTCAGTCGCCGATCTGACGCGGATTGACGGCTAGGGGACTTGCACCAAAAGCTATCCGGCCTATGCTGCAGGTGAAAACAAAGGTGCCGCAGTGCAGAATAATCCGCATACCACACTGATCACATCAGATGCCCCTGTCGCCAACTCCAGCCACGGTGGCCGGGCGAAATGCCTGCAACGACTGGTGCGGCTTGATCTGCCGGTGCCACTCACGGTGGCGCTGTCGTTTTATACGGTTCATCAGATCGCCGATGGTATCCTGCCCGACCTTGACGCCATTCTGGAGCAGTTTGACAGCAATGCCCTGCTGTGTGTGCGCCCATCGTCAGAGGACCCGGATTGGGGTGGGCCTGGCGCGATCCTGAATATCGGCATGAATGATGCGCGCTATGTCCATTTGTGTGACAGGCTGGGAGCCGAGGCTGCGTCGGCTTTGTATTTACGCTTTGTTCAGGCCTATGCGGTACATGTTGCGCGTCTGGATCCTGACGTGTTTGACGATGTAAATGGTGACGGCGCGCAGGAGCTATCCCAGACCCTGCACGCCTATGAGGCTGAATCTGAAGAACCGTTTCCCAATACGCGTGCCGAACAGCTCGCCGGGGTATTGCGATCAATGGCACGGGCGTGGGAGGGCACAACCGCGCGTTTGTTGCGTCAGGCCAAGGGCGCGCCGGTGGATGCCGGGCTGGGTCTGGTCATTCAGGAGATGATCCCGGGTGTCGGGTTGGGCGAATGCGGCTCTGGTGTTTTACAACTTGTTAACACCACGACGGGCCTGCCGCAGTTAACCGGCCGCTACCTGAGTCAAAGCCAGGGGCGCGACGCGCTTGGGGCCGGGTCTGCGGCGCTGTATCTTGAAAAAGACACACGCGGCAAATCTCTGGAAGACGTGGCGCCCGAGGCTTTTGCCGCTCTGAAAACCCACGCGGCGTTAATGCGGCACCGACTACGCGAAGAAATGCAGGTCGAATTTGTTATTACCAACGGGCAGGTCCATATTCTGGACGGTGTCCGGGTTCCGCGCGGATCGCGTGCATCAGTAAGAATTGCAGTGCGGTTGGCGCAGGATGGTATCATCTCACACCAAGAGGCTGTGATGCGAATTGAGCCGCGTTCACTGAACGAATTGTTGCACCGTCAGGTCGATCCTGAGGCGCCCCGCGATGTGCTGGCCACAGGAATTGCCGCCAGCCCCGGTGCCGCCACTGGTCATATCGTATTTACCTCTGCAGAGGCACAGGCCGCCGCCGCCCGGCGCGAGCCATGCATTTTGGTGCGTCGCGAAACATCACCCGAGGATATCCGCGGAATGCATTCTGCCGCGGCGGTGCTGACGGAACGCGGTGGCATGACCAGCCACGCGGCGGTGATTGGGCGCGGTTTGGGGCTGCCTTGCATTGTTGGCGCCATGTCGATGGAGTTTGACACCCGCGAAAAGCAGCTGATCACCCCGGATGGGCGGGTTCTGAAATCCGGCGATATTATCACAATTGATGGCTCTTCCGGGCAAGTTCTGGCCGGAACGCCCGCGATGGTCGAGGCGGCGCTGGATGACGCGTTCCAAACCCTGATGGGCTGGGCGGATGCGGAACGCGATATCGACATTCGCGCCAACGCCGATTCACCTGCGGATGCGCAGACGGCCCGCAACTTTAATGCGCAAGGCATCGGGTTGTGCCGCACCGAACATATGTTCTTTGAACCCGGCCGCCTGACCGTCATGCGCGAGATGATTTTTGCCGATGACAGCACCGATCGTGCCGCTGTTCTGGAACGTTTGTTGCCGATGCAGCGCGATGATTTCACCCAATTGTTCCGCATCATGCAGGGCCAGCCGGTGTGCATTCGCCTGTTCGATCCGCCCTTGCACGAATTTCTGCCCTCGACCCGAACCGGGCAGCGCGAATTGGCCGAAGCGTTAAATCTGCAGGTGTCAGACGTGGTACGCCGGGCCGAAGCGATGCGCGAATATAACCCGATGCTGGGGCTGCGCGGTGTGCGGCTTGGAATTACGGTGCCGGAAATCTATGACATGCAGGCGCGGGCGATTTTTGAGGCGACCATTGATGCCAGTGTAGAGGGCGCGCCGGTTGTGCCGGAAATCATGATCCCGCTGGTCAGCGCCAAACGCGAAGTTGAGCTGGTCAAGGCCCGGATTGATGCGGTTGCGGCTGCGGTGCGGGCCGAGCGGGGGCAGGATTTTGATTTCCGTCTCGGCGTTATGGTAGAAACCCCGCGCGCGGCATTGCGGGCGGCAGAATTCGCGCCGTTTTGTTCGTTTCTCAGTTTTGGTACCAACGATTTGACACAAATGACCTATGGCCTGTCGCGCGATGATGCGGGGCGGTTTATGTCTGATTATGTGCGTCAGGGCGTGTTCCCAGAAGACCCATTTCATTCGCTGGACACCGATGGTGTTGGCGAATTACTGAAGCTAGGGGCCGAAAGAGGCCGCGTTGCGAACCCGGGAATCACCCTTTCAATTTGTGGTGAACATGGCGGTAACCCTGATTCGATTGCGTTCTGTCGTGCTGCTGGATTTGACTATGTGTCCTGTTCTCCGTTCCGTGTTCCGGGTGCCAGATTGGCCGCCGCCCAATTGGCCATTGGCCACAAGATCAGCGATTAGAATAGAATTTGTGGCAATATGTTGTGGCCGTGGGCATGAAAGCAGCCTCAGGTGTACCATGAAGTTTGGGCGCTAACTGTTTGCAATTCCTACAAAACTGGACCTTTCGTTGACTCTGAGGTAAATCAGATTTTGCGCCAACCACACTGGACTGTGGTGATATAGTTACTGGGTAGGGATGTTATGAATAAAATCTTCATCGCTTTAGCGTTGTTGTTTTCGCTTGCGAGCCCGTCAATTTTGACAGCTGAAGGCACCGGTTTGCAATCTGCTAAACCAGCAAATGTGACAGCCAATAAAGTCAGAAAATTCTTTGCGGATGCATTTCAACCCGCAAAGGCAGAGCCGGTCGATGTTAGCTTTAGCCGCAGTTGGTTAGATACCCAACCGGTTGCAAAAGGCGACGAACAATGGCGCTGCCTGTCCGAAGCGCTTTATTTTGAGGCCCGCGGCGAAACCGTCAAAGGCCAGTTTGCGGTTGCCGAGGTCATTCAGAACCGGGTCAAAAGCTCGCGCTTTCCCGGCTCGCTTTGTGGGGTGATCAAGCAGGGTACCGGGCGAAAATTCCAGTGCCAGTTTACCTATACCTGTGATGGCCACAAAGAAGTGATTGCCGAGAAAAAGGCATTTGAGCGGGTGTCCAAAGTGGCGCGCGCCGCAATTGATGGGATTGCCAAACCATTGACCAATGGTGGCACGCATTATCATACCAAACATGTGCGCCCATCCTGGGCCAAGGTTTATACCGAAACAGCCCGCATTGGTGTTCACATTTTCTATCGACACAATTACCGCACCGCCAGTAACAACTAAGGCCCTGTTTTCCGGGCGCAGGCAAAAATACCGGGCAATTCCTGATCTGACGTAATCCGTTGCTGGTGTGACGGGTATGAGCCTGCTAAAGCGGTTGGCGCAGTGTTAATTCACAGCGATACCGTAGTTAGCCAAAGGTTCCCTTTCAATGAGCAGCGAAATTCGCCTTGCCTTTGCCCATCCATCCGAGCGCGCAGAGGCGTCGGCCTCAGGTGGGCCGCTCGACCGCATTTCGGTGCGCGACCACATTGTCGAAGTCGAGATTGGCGCGTTTCAGGCTGAACGCGGCACCACCCAACGGATTTGTTTTAACATCGTCGTTGAGGTGCAGCCGCTGACCGGCCCGATTGACGATGATGTCGATCGCATCCTGTCCTATGACAAGGTGACCGAGGCGATTTCGCATGGGTTGGCCGAAGAGCGCCTGAACCTGCTGGAAACGCTGGCCGCCCGTGTTGCCGATCAGATATTGCTGGAACCGCAGGCGGTAAGGGTCTTTGTGCGCATAGAAAAGCTCGACCGGGGGCCGGGGGCTTTGGGCGTCGAGATTGTGCGCTCTCAGGAGGATATTGGCAGCGAAGCCGCGACCGAAGAGCAGCCGCATCCGCGTTTGGCGTATCTGTCCAATGCGGCCATCGGGTCGGATAATCTGACCGGGTGGATTAGCCAGATGCGGGCCGGGGATAACCCGTTGATCCTGTGTGTTGGCGGGCCGGAACAGCCGCTTGTACAGACCGGCCACAAAATGACTCAGCGTCGTATTGATTTGTTGGCGATTGAGCAAAACGCCTGGGCGCTGGCGGCACGTGATTTGCGTTGTGTGGTGGTCAGCACCCGCACCGAACTCGACTGGGCAATGAAGAACGGTCAGATTTGCGTCTGGGCCCCGTCCAAGATTGTGTTGGATGCGGTGGATGACACGCCCGCGCACCCGTTTGATACCGTCGCCTTGGCGGCGTGGTTTGCGGCCATGATCGAGGCCCGCGAAATGCTGGTGATCGGTGCGGAATTACCTGATGTCGCCGATATGCCGCTGCGTGCGGTATCCATTGAGCAGAGCGATTTGTGACAGGGTATTACCGACCCCTCGTACAACACGGGGCCGCGCGGCCCACCGAAGCTGTGCCGCTTGCAGGGGGCGCATTTTGGTTCACCCAGGTTGAGCGCCTTGGCCGGGATACGGCGCCTGACATCGTAAGCGCGGCTGAACTTTCGGCTACTGCATTAGAACGGCTAACCGCACCGCGGGCGGATTTCGCAGGTCTGCGCATGTATGAACCGCAGGTGATGGGCATCCTGAATGTCACCCCCGACAGCTTTTCTGACGGTGGTCGCCACTGCGCTCCAACGGCGGCGCGACAGGCGGCGTTGGATATGGTGCGCGATGGCGCGACGATCATTGATATCGGCGGGGAATCCACCCGTCCCGGCGCGATTTTGGTGGATGAAGACGAAGAGATCGCCCGCACGGCCACCGTGATCGCGCAGTTTCGCGCGGCAACGTCGGTGGCGGTGTCGATTGATACCCGCAAGGCGCGCGTTGCACAGGCGGCGTTGGCGGCGGGGGCGGATATCGTCAACGATGTGTCGGGGTTTACCTATGATGTCGCGCTTGCGCCGTTATGTGCGACGCAAGGTACGCCGGTTTGTGTGATGCATTCCAAGGGTGATCCGGCGACGATGCAAAACGACCCGGTGTACGACAATGTGTTGCTGGATGTGTATGATTTCCTTGAAACCCAGATTGCCAGCCTTGTGAGGGCCGGGGTATCCCGGGACCGGATTATGGTTGATCCGGGTATCGGATTTGCCAAAAACCAGGCCCATAACCTGACAATACTGCAAAACATCAGCCTGTTTCACGGGCTTGGCTGTGCAATTCTGCTGGGTGCGTCGCGCAAGCGGTTTATCGGCACCATCGGCATGGAACCGCGTGCCGATGCGCGCGCGCCGGGGTCAATTGCGGTGGCCCTTGCGGCGCTGGGGCAGGGCGTGCAAGTTATCCGTGTACATGATGTGGCCGAAACGGCCCAGGCAGTGCGTCTATGGCGCGCTGTTTTATAAAGCGTTTCGAGTTGACGTTGAATTACGACTTGAACGCGAAACGCGAGAAACATTGAAGAGTTATGAACGTTTCGCCATATTGTCGTGAACCAACAATACGGCGAAACGTTTTAAAAGGGGCAGAATGCGCAAACTGTTTGGAACCGATGGCGTGCGGGGCCGTGCCAACACGCACCCGATGACGGCCGATATGGCGCTGCGTATTGGCGCCGCTGTGGGGCGATATTTTCGCCGTGACGCGCGCGGTGTACACCGTGTGGTGATTGGCAAAGACACCCGGCAATCGGGCTATATGTTTGAAAGCGCGCTGACGGCGGGGCTGACCTCGACCGGGATGAATGTGTTGCTGTTAGGGCCGGTGCCAACCCCGGCGGTGGGGCTGATGACACGGTCAATGCGCGCCGATCTTGGGGTGATGATTTCCGCCAGCCACAACCCGGCCGAAGACAACGGCATTAAGTTTTTTGGCCCCGATGGATTCAAATTGTCCGACGCTGCCGAGGCCGAAATCGAAGCCTTGGTTGAGGCGGGCGTTGTGCCGGCACAGGCGGGTAATATTGGCCGGGCGAAACGCATTGATGATGCGCGGTTTCGCTATGGCGAGCGGGTCAAATCGTCGTTGCCACGCGATTTGCGGTTGGATGGATTAAAGGTTGTGGTGGATTGCGCCAATGGCGCGGCGCACCGGACAGCCCCAGAAGTGCTGTGGGAATTGGGCGCCGAGGTGATCCCGATGGGTGTGTCGCCTGACGGGACCAATATCAATCAGGGCTGTGGATCAACGCAACCTATGGCGGCTGCCGAAATGGTGGTGAGCCATGGTGCAGATGTGGGTATTTGTCTGGATGGCGATGCGGATCGCGTGATTATTCTGGACGAAAACGGTCTGGTTGCAGATGGCGATCAGTTGATGGCGTTGTTGGCAACCTGCTGGGCCGCGCAAGGGGTGTTGAAAAACAATGCCTTGGTGGCAACCGTCATGTCCAACCTTGGGCTGGAACGGCATTTGGCCGGGCATGGCATTACATTGGAACGCACCGGTGTAGGTGATCGTTATGTTGTCGAACGGATGCGCCAAGGTGGGTTCAATCTGGGCGGAGAGCAATCGGGCCACATTGTGATGACCGATTACGCCACCACGGGCGATGGTCTGATGGCCGGTCTGCATTTCTTGGCCGAGATGGTCCGGTCGGGCAAACCTGCCAGCGGGCTGACGCGGCAGTTTGAACCGGTACCGCAATTGTTAATCAACGTGCGCTATACGTTGGGGCAGATGCCGCTTGAGGCTGCAGTTGTCAAAACGGCCATCGCTTCTGCGGAGGCGGAATTGGCGGGCAAGGGCCGGTTGTTGATCCGCGAATCAGGAACCGAGCCTCTTATCCGGGTGATGGCAGAATGCGAAGATCGTGACCTGCTTAAGGACGCGGTGGGACGTGTCGTCGATGCGGTCAATCTGGCGGTTGCCGATTAGGGTTTGGTAAACAGTCGTCGGATTGCGCCAAATTGCGTTAGCCCGACGCCGACCAAAATAAGACTGGTGGCCCAGATCAGGCTACTCGGTAATGTTTCGTTCAGGAAAAATGCGCCGAGCAGGATAGACCAGATCGGCACCTGATAGTTTAACAGGCTTAAAAACACCGGCCCGGCAGTGCGCACCACATAGACCCGCAGAAAGCTTGCCGCTGCTGTTGGCACCAGACCCAGAAAGGCCAGCACGCCCAAAGTGTGGGGGTCCGGCATCACCGGTGGGCCTTCGACGACCCAGGCCAGTGGCACGATAAAGACCGCGCCCAAAAGCAACAGGATGGCGGATAACCCAATGGGGTTAATAGCTTGTATTTGACGCAATTGGATTGAACTGATGGCATAACACGCTGCCGCGCCGACGCAGGCCAGCCGGCCCCAAAGCTCAAGGGTTGAGCCGCTGCTGTCAAACGCCTGAAGGCCAATCAGCACCACGACCCCGGCAAAACCAACCAAAAAACCCATGGTGCGTAAAGGGGTAGTCCGCTCTCCCGGAATCATGAAATGCGCCAGCGGCAACACGATCAACGCGGTGCTGGCCATCGACACGCCTGCAAATCCGGATGTGACGTATTGCTGCCCCCAGGCCAATAACGCAAACGGCACAGACGAGCTCAGGACGGCGATAACAACCAGCAACATATATTGCTGGCGTGGGGCCGGGGCGGCGAATAACTTTCGGCCCTGCATCTGCCACACAGAAACCGTGGCCAATGCGCCAAGCACGGTGCGTGAACTTGCCAGCCAAAACGGCGTGATGCCCTCAAGTGCGATTTCGGTGGCCAGAAAGGTACCACCCCAGATCAACCCCAATGAGGCCATCATGATCCAACTGGTGACAGTGATTTCTGGTTTGTTGGTCATGGGCTAATCTAATGTATCTAAATAAAAAATGGGTGGCCCCTCCCGCGGTTGGGAAGGGCCGAAGTGGTTTAGTTCTTGGCTTTGTCGACCATTTTACCGGCAGAAATCCAAGGCATCATGCCGCGCAGGGTTTCGCCTGTGGCTTCGATCTGATGCGCGTCGTTGTTACGGCGTGTGGCTTTGAACGATGGCTGACCAACGGCGTTTTCCAGCATGAAATCACGCACAAACTTACCGCTTTGGATGTCGCTCAGAACCGCTTTCATCCGCGCCTTGGTTTCTTCGTATGGCAGGATGCGTGGGCCAGAAACATATTCGCCATATTCGGCGGTGTTGCTGATCGAATAGTTCATGTTGGCGATGCCGCCTTCATAGATCAGATCAACGATCAGTTTGACCTCGTGCAGACACTCAAAATAGGCCATTTCCGGCGCGTATCCGGCCTCGACCAAGGTTTCAAATCCCATGCGGATCAATTCAACCAAACCGCCACACAGAACGGCCTGTTCACCGAACAGATCGGTTTCGCATTCTTCGCGGAAGTTGGTCTCGATGATACCCGAACGTCCACCACCGATGGCGGAACAATAGGACAGACCCAGTTCCAGCGCCTTGCCGGATGCGTCATTGTCCACGGCCACGAGGCACGGAACGCCGCCGCCTTTGGCATATTCGCCGCGTACGGTGTGGCCGGGGCCTTTTGGCGCCATCATGATGACGTCAACGCCAGCTTTGGGTTCGATCAGGTCAAAGTGGATGTTCAACCCGTGGGCAAACGCCATTGCGGCGCCGTCGCGGATGTTGTCATGCACGTATTTCTTGTAGGTTTCGGCCTGCAGTTCGTCGGGCATGGTGAACATGATCAGATCACACCAGGCGGCAGCTTCGGCGATGCCCATAACGGTCAGGCCTTCAGCTTCGGCTTTGGCAGCGGATGCCGAGCCTTCGCGCAGGGCAACAACAAGGTTCTTGGCGCCAGAATCACGCAGGTTGAGCGCATGGGCGTGGCCCTGCGAGCCATAGCCGAGAATGGCAACTTTGGTGTCTTTGATCAGGTTGATATCGCAATCGCGATCGTAATAAACGCGCATGGTGGCGGTCCTTTTGTTGGTGAAGCTCTGAGGATAGGTTTACCCTATTTTGTGCTGGTTGCGATTCCATTGGGGCTGAATTACCCTATGATAAGTTAAAAATCATTCTCCATATCTGAAAGACACGTAATTTTCATGCTTGATGATGTCGACAGACGCATATTACGCCAGTATCAGGCGCAACCCGACCTGACGACCAACGAGCTGGCCGATCGCTGTGGGCTGACCTTGGCCACCTGCTGGCGGCGGCTCGAGAAAATGCAATCTGCCGGGTTGATCCTTGGGCAAGAGGCGGTGATTGATTGGGCGGCGTTGGGGTATGCGGTTGAGGTCAGCCTGCGGGTGACGCTGGACAAAACCCAGCCGCGGGCGTTTGACGAATTTGTTGCCGCCGCGCGTCTGATCCCCGAGGTGCTGGAAATCCAGACCTTTCTGGGCCGTGTCGATGTGCGCCTGTCGGTGATAGCCCGCGATATGGCGCAATACCAAACCATCTATCGCGGCCGGATCCTAACGCTGCCGCATATTGCCGACATCGAGGCGCTGATGCATATCGCCCGCCTCAAAAGCAACGAGGCCCTGCCGATATGATTGACCTTGATGCCATCGACCGGCGTATTCTGTTGGCGCTGTCACAGGATGCCACCCAAAGTGCTGGCGCGTTGGGGCGGCGGTTCGGGATGTCGCAACCGGCAACATGGCGGCGCATCAAGCGCCTGCAAGATGTGGGTGTACTCAAGGGGCGGCGTTTGCGCCTGAACGCCGAGGCGTTGGGGTTTGGCGTGACGGTGTTTCTGGGCGTTAAACTGGCGCGCAAAGGTCATGTGAGCCTGGCCGATTTTGAACGCGCCGTCAGCGCCATCCCCGAGGTGCAGACGGTCGAGCATGTGTTGGGCATGTATGATTATCGCCTGCGTGTGGTCGCCCGCGATCTGCCCGATTTTGAGCGGGTTTTACGACGCCGCATCATGACTTTACCCGGTGCCGGTGAGGTCGAAGCCAACGTGCTGCTCAGCGAAGAACGTTTGCCCGGGCCAATCGGTGCCGACTAACGTTTGGGCGGCGCTGCGCAAAATCCCTTTGCCAATCCCCCTCTGGGCGCGCTATCCCAAGGGTAATTCCCAATTTGGAGACTACCATGCCCGCATTGCTTGATACCGTTGACCCCAAAGGGCTCGAAGAATTCTCGGTTGTATTCACCGACCGTTCGCTGAACCACATGTCCGCCGTGTTTGGGCAGGTGATGCGCGATATTTCGGGCATGTTGAAAGACGTCTATAACGCCGATGCCATCGCCCTGATCCCCGGTGGCGGCACCTTTGCGATGGAGGCCGTGGCCCGGCAATTTGGAAAAGATGCCAAGGTGTTAGTTGTTCGTAATGGGTGGTTTTCCTACCGTTGGAGCCAGATTTTGGAAACCGGCGGCATATCGGCCAGCGCCACGGTGATGAAGGCGCGCCAGACCGGCAATGCCAACCCGTCACCGTTTGCCCCAGCGCCGATTGACGAAGTGGTTGCGGCGATCTGCGAGAGCCGGCCCGCCATGGTGTTCGCGCCACATGTGGAAACCTCGTCCGGGGTGATTCTGCCGGATGATTATATAACGGCGATGGCTGCTGCTGCGCATGAGGTCGGTGCGCTGATGGTGCTGGACTGCATCGCATCGGGCTGTGTCTGGGTCGATATGGCCGCGACCGGCGTTGATGTGCTGATTTCCGCGCCGCAAAAGGGCTGGAGTGCGTCGCCAAGTGCTGGACTGGTGATGATGTCGGCACGCGCCGAAGCGCGGCTCGAGGAAACCAATTCCGACAGTTTCTCGATTGATTTGAAAAAATGGCGCCAGATTATGGTGGCGTTTGAAAATGGCGGTCATGCCTATCATGCCACCATGCCGACCGATGCGCTTCGCGCGTTCCGCGATACCATGCTGGAAACCCGCGAATACGGGTTTGAAAAACTACGCGACGCACAGTGGGCGCTGGGCAATGGTGTGCGGGCGATGCTGGCCGACAAAGGCGTGACGTCAGTGGCAGCAGAAGGTTACGGCGCGCCGGGCGTTGTGGTCAGCTATACCACCGATGGTGACATTCAAAACGGCAAGAAATTCGCCGCGTTGGGTATGCAGATCGCCGCCGGTGTGCCGTTGAAATGTGATGAGCCTGCGGATTTCCAGACGTTCCGGTTGGGGCTGTTTGGGTTGGATAAGCTCTATGATGTCGACGCGACGCTGGGGCGGCTGAAAACTGTGTTGGATCAGGTGCTTTAGGATTTTGGATTATTTATCCCGATGGATCGGATGGCAGCAAAGCGGACTTTGCTGCCGTCGGATTAGCCGATAACCTCACCGATCAACAGTTGTGGCTGTACATTTGTAAAATTTGGAATATCGGCCATTGCTGGGTCTGATGCCGCCAGCATCGCATCCAGTGCCGTCTGATCCTTGCAAACAATTGTTGCGATGGCATGATAAGCTGGTGGCGTATCGGGCCCACCTGCAATTCCTTTGGTTACAACCACAGTGTCTATATGCGGCCCCATACAACTGCTCACTATATCCATGTGTTTGGTGGAATAGTAGTTGTAGTCGAAAGTTGTGTCATCTCCAACAGGGTAGAGAACTTGTACTGAAACAGCCATTTCGGTTACCTTTCCAAATTGGCGGGAGTGCTCGGGTGTTTTGTTAATCAAAGCATTTTGCTTAACGCCAGTCAACAATTCTGCGGACAATGGATGTGAGACATTGGCCTAAGAATAGTTATCTGGCCTGTTTCGGTCCGTTAACGCCTCCAAGCCCTATCGCATACCCAACCCCATTCGCATCAGCGTGTGGCGCATCGGGGCCATTGAATACAGCGCACTTAACCCCGCTGCGCGCACGTCGCGCAAAGGGCGGGCGCTGACCATTGAGGCGCGGTTTAGCAGATCAATGCCTTGCACGCGCAGTTTTACGTCCCGTATGCGGGCTTTGTGATAGGCGCCCAGCATCGCCGCACTGCCCAATTCATGCTGTCCGGCCAGATCCAGCAACGCCCGCAGATCGCCCAGTGACATGTTCAGCCCCTGCGCCCCAATCGGTGGCACCACATGCGCGGCCTCGGCCATCAATGCGATCCGCTGACCCGACAGGCGTTCGGCGGATTGGGTGATGACTGGCCAGATCGTGCGGCGCGAGGCTAGCGTTAGCGCACCAAGAATACCGCAGGAGCGCTCAAACAACGCCGCCTCAAACGCCGCTGTGTCCAGCGCCATCAGATCGGTTGCCTTGGGTCCGTGCTCCATCCAGACTATCGCCGAAGAGGGCGAGCCAAGGTAGTCCGGTAACGGCACAAGCGTGAACGGCCCGCCACTGCGGTGGATTTCGGTCGATACGTTTTCATGTGGGATCGGATGCGTTACCGCAAAGGCCAGTGCCTTTTGACCGTACCGTGTGGTATGCACCTCAATACCCGCCGCCTGCCGCATTGGCGATGCGCGCCCGTCTGCGGCGATCACCAGTTTGGTAAACACACGGGTTCCGTCACTTAGGCTCACGCGGGCTTCGACCTCGCGGGTGAACAGGGTGGTGGTGGCCACGCCGGGGCGGAAATCAACGTTGGGCAGGTCGGCCAGCCGGGCAACCATTTCGCGGCGCAATAGCCAGTTAGGCAGGTTCCAGCCAAACGGTTTGTCGGAAATATCAGCGGCGTTGAAGTCGCGTACCAGCCGGGGTTCGGGGTTTTCCCCACCCGCATCAATGATCCGCATCACCTGCAGGGGTGCCGCGTGATCCGCCAAACGATCCCACAATCCGCAGTTTTGCAAAAGGGCCTGCGCCGGTTGCAAAAATGCCGTTGTGCGCATGTCTGAGCCATCAACGTCGCGTTCGGTCACCGGCGCGGTTGGGTCGACACAGATGACATTATAGCCAGCGCTACCAAAGGCCGCCGCTGCTGTGAGCCCGGCAATGCCGCCGCCAGAAATCAGAATATCGCAGGTTGTGGCCATGTTTATTGCCCCTTGAATGCTAGCGCCATTTTACCGGGTCACGCCGGCAAAGTCCAAGCGACATGCTGTCCTTATCCTTTGACCAAACGGCCCAGAAATTTGGTCAGATCATCGGTGTGGTGGTGGATATGCTCGGCGTCCTGGGCGTCTAACGCATCCGGTGCCACATGCACCGTGCGCATGCCCATCGCATGTGGGGCCGCCAGATTGCGCGGATCATCCTCAAACATCGCGGCGCGATCCGGCGTTATGCCGTCCTGCGCGAATATCAATTCAAACGCCTCGCGTTCGGGTTTGGGGCGAAAATCCGCATGCTCAACACCGTATATCGCATCAAATATGCCGTCCAACCCTCGCGCCTTTAGCACCCGTTCGGCGTAAGGCGCGGATCCATTGGTATAAACGATGCGACGTCCGGGCAGGGCGGTGATATAGGCGGCCAGATCGCGGTCATGTTCCAGGTGATCCAGAGAAATGTCATGCACATCAGTTAGATAGGGCGCCGGATCAACATTATGTTCGCGCATCAACCCGGCCAGCGTGGTGCCGTAGCTGTGCCAATAATGCTTGCGCAGATGATCTGCCTCGGGCTGCTCAACCCCAAGCGCGTCCATAACATACTGTGTCATGCGCACTTCGATCTGATCAAATAGCCGCGCCTGTGGCGGGTACAGCGTGTTGTCCAGATCGAACACCCATTGGGTGACATGAGAAAATGTGTCAGTAATCATGGCCCCCGTTTAAGCCAGCACGGCGCGCATTTCAACGGCAGGCTTGATCGATCGGACCAACGGCCTGTACACAGGGGTGAACAGCAAAAGCGAACGCCCGATATGACCCAGAGCAGACAGCCGCCAACCGATGCCTATAAACTGATCCTCGAAGCAATTGACGTTGGCGTTTACAAACCCGGTGATCGGCTGGTCGAAAGCGATTTGGCCGAACGGTTTGGCGTGTCGCGTACTCCGATCCGCGAGGCGTTGCAGCGGCTGGAAACCCAGTCGTTGCTGGCGCGCGATGGGCGGTCTTTGATCGTGGCGTCGCTGGATCACAACCAGATGTCCGAACTCTACGTGGTGCGGCGCGAACTTGAGGGGCTGGCGGCGCGATTGGCGGCGCGTCATGCCACCAAAGAAGAAATCAGCGTGCTGCGTGACATGGTAACAGAGGACGATGTGTTGGTGGATGATCCGCTGGCGTTGTCGCTCGCCAACCGGCGGTTTCACAAACAAATCCATCTGGCGTCGCATAACCGGTTTTTGGTGCAGCAACTTGACCTCGTGCACCGCACCATGGCGCTGATGGCAACGACATCGTTGGCGGCAGATGGGCGTGGGGAGATCGCGCAGGCGGAACATGGCGGCATCGTTGCCGCCCTTGAGGCGCATGACGAAGACGCCGCAGATCAGGCGCTAAAGGATCATATTTCGGTGGCGTTTATGACCCGGTTGAAACAAAACGCGAGCTAAGGTTGGATTATGAGGGTGTGTCGCTGTCGGCCATCGAATGTCCATGCTGTGTTTTGTCCCAATAAAACGGGTGCAGCACCAATTCATAAAGCGCCTTGAAGGCTGCCAATACACCAATCGGAAAATAGAATATCATCGTCGGAACCCGCCACATCAGAAAACGCCGATTGGTGTGTGAGACGGCAACAAGGCCAATGCAAAGGGTCAGAATTTCCGAGGCTACAAACACCGTGCTGATGCCGTAGATAACGCTTGTTGGTAGCAGTACATGGATCGGATGCGCAATTCCAAATGCCACTACCCAAAATGACCACAGTAGCGGCGCCAGCAAAAACTGACTGATTGTGCCAATGAAAAACACCTGCAACCCAAAGAAGCGGCGTAGCCCGAGTTCTTGCAGCAACTGGCGCGGGCGGCGCATGTGAACCAGATAGGTCACCATAAAACCCTTAAGCCAGCGTGAGCGTTGTTTGATCCACGGCCAGACACGGCAATTGGCCTCTTCATAGGTGACCGTGTCGATCAATTCGGTACGATAGCCTGCGCGGGCCAGTCTAACCCCCAGATCGGCATCTTCTGTGACGTTGTGGGCGTCCCATCCCTTTAGGGCCAACAGCTCTTTGCGCTTGAAAAACAGGGTGGTGCCGCCCAATGGAATGACCAACCCCATCCGCGCCATGCCGGGTAGGATGATCCGCCACCAACTGGCGTATTCAATGGTAAAACACGCCGCCAACCAATTTGCGCGCGGATTATAATAGTCAAGCATGCCCTGCAAACACACCACGTCATCATCGACCTGAGCAAAACGCGAGACCACCAGATCAATCTGATCAGGGGCAGGGGCGTCTTCGGCATCCCAGATACCAACGATATCACCACGGCAGAAATCCAGCGCAAAATTTAGCGCGCGTGGTTTGGTTGTCAGGCCACCATGCGCCGGGACTTCGATCACCCGCATCCACGACGGCAGAGTGGTCCGCATCAGCGTTTGGTGGGTAATCTCGTCGTCTTCTTCCAACACCAAAATCACATCCAGCAAAGCCTTGGGGTAGGTCAATCGGGACAGCCGGGTGATCAACGCCCCAGCGATTTCGTTTTCGTGAAACAGCGGCACCAAGACCGAAACCTTGGGCAGGCGACCAGGCGGCGGCGGTACGCTATGCGTCATTGGGGGGCTTTTCTGCACGCCTGCGGTGAGTTGGCTGATAAACGCAAATAGCTTTAGCCCGGCCACACAAAACAACGATATGACCGCGAAACAGCTGCAAAGCGCCAGAATCCAAATTGGCGACAGCACCGCAAATCCCAGAAATACCAAACAGGCAAGGCTCCACCAGGACCGGCCCGGCGGGTTCCAGGTGCGGCAACTTAGGGCGGAGTCGAGTCGGGTACTGGCGGCGCGGGCGAGGGGCTGTGAAAATTCAGCGGCGATAGCGTTGGTGATGGCGGTTTCGGCGGCCAACACCACCAGGATGCTGGGAAACACATCGGCCAAGGCTGTGCGGATGTTGGCAAACTGGTCAGGTCGTGCGGTGGCAATCAGCACGGTATCGCCAAACTGGATCCAGGGAATTACCCGATGTTTTAGCCAAAATTCTACCGGCATCTGCGCGGCCAGTTTCGGATCAGGCGGCTGCGAGGCCAGATCGGCCTGAGTAATGCCATGTTGCCGGGCCAGCGCGTCCTGAATATTCTGTTCGTCGGCCCAGCCTTCGGCAACCAATATTTCGCCCAACGGCGCGCCAAGCTGTTTTTGCGCATGCAGCGCCTGCACCAATTGCGTGCTGGTGATGATACCACTGTTGACCAGATGCCGTCCCAAAGGCACCAGGGGCTGCCCAAAAGTAAGTGCAGATTGTGGGTCGAGCAGTCTAAGGTTTTGGTCGCTCATTGTTGTTGGTCCAGCACATATTACTGAAACCTAAATGAAGGGCCGGGGTTAACGTGTGGTTAATGCAGGTTAAATTTCCATATCGACAGTGCTGCGTTCGGCCATTGCTGCGGTGAACCGTTCAAACAGGTAATAACTGTCTTGCGGGCCCGGGCTCGCCTCGGGGTGATATTGTACCGAATAGACCGGCCGGTCGGCCATGCGGATACCACAGTTTGACCCGTCAAACAGCGACCGGTGGGTTTCAACAACGCCATCGGGCAGGGTCTGCGCATCTACCGCAAAACCGTGGTTCATCGAGGTGATTTCAACCTTGCCAGTTTCCAAATTCTTGACCGGGTGGTTGGCGCCGTGGTGGCCGTGGTTCATCTTGATGGTTTCAGCCCCAAGCGCTAGCGCCAGCATTTGGTGACCCAGACAAATGCCAAACACCGGAATGTCAGAGCCGTCCAGAATTTCGCGGATCATTGGAACCGCGTATTTACCGGTTGCCGCCGGATCGCCGGGACCATTGGACAGGAACACGCCGTCCGGTTTATGCGCCATCACATCCGCCGCCGTGGCCGAGGCAGGTAGTACAGTGACATCACAGCCCGCACTGGCCAAACAGCGCAGAATGTTGCGTTTGGCGCCAAAATCTAACGCCACAACTTTGTATTTCGGGTCTTTTTGCCGGGTATAGCCCTCGGGCCAGGCCCAGCGCATTTCATCCCAGCGATAGGATTGCGCACAGGTGACGTCCTTGGCCAAATCCATGCCTTCTAGCCCGGCAAATTCGCGCGCGGCCGCAACCAATGCGGCGGTATCGAAATTGCCGTCCGGATCATGCGCCAGCGCCACATGCGGTGCGCCTTGTTGGCGGATCATCCGGGTCAGCCGCCGGGTGTCGATGCCGCCAATCGCAATCCGGCCGTGCTGTTCCAGCCAAGATTTCAGATCTTGCGTCGACCGCCAGCTGCTGGGCGACGTCGGGTCCCATTTGACAACCATGCCCGCGGCGAACGGATCGGCGGTCTCGTCGTCTTCGGGGGTCACGCCAGTGTTGCCGATATGGGGGAAGGTAAAGGTCACGATCTGCCCGGCATAAGACGGGTCTGTCATGATTTCCTGATACCCGGTCATGGCGGTGTTAAAACACAGCTCGGCCACGGTTTGCCCGGTGGCGCCGAATCCGATGCCGTAAAACACTGTTCCGTCGGCCAGGGCCAGACATGCTGTGGGTTTAATTTTGGAGGACTGGGGCATAGAAGACTGGGGCATAGGTGCGACTCTCAACTCGGGCAAACTTGTTGGTGCTTATAGCCTTTTGAGACGAGGTGGAAGCAGGTTATTTCATACCTGGCAGTGCCCAGCCCAGAAATACGATTCACAGCGTACCGCAAAAGGTTCTGATACTGGTTATCGTAAGTCAAGTTGGTAAAATTTTCGGACATTGTTGTTTTTCAATGGGTTAGCTTAGGCACTCCTCGGTTGTAACGGGCTATTTCATTTTGTAAGGTCATCCCTTTCAGTATCCATGGAGATGGTCAGAAAAGATGGACATGCGCATACGGGTCAACGAGGCCCTGAAACAAGCGATGAGAGACAAGGCTGCCCTTAGGCTGTCGACTTTGCGATTGATCAATGCCGCGATCAAGGACAAGGAAATCGCCTCGCGTGGCGAGGGCAAAGAGGCTGTGGTCAGCGATACCGAAGTCCTTGCGATCTTGGGGAAAATGACCAAGCAACGTCAGGAAAGCGCCCGGCTCTACGAAGAGGGCGGGCGTCTTGATCTGTCTGAACGTGAGTTAGAGGAAATCACCGTAATCGAAGAATTCCTGCCGCAGCAGTTGGATGACGATCAGGTTGCCGAGGCGATTAACAAGGCGGTCAAAGACATCGGCGCCGAGTCTATTCGCGACATGGGCAAGGTGATGGCCACGCTTAAGGGTAAATATACCGGCCAAATGGATTTTGGCAAAGTTGGGCCACAGGTGAAAAACCGGCTATGTGCCGGTGCAAGCACCTGATTTCGCCGGAACGTCTTAGTCCACTCTGATTTCGGTAAGCGCAGTATCGCGATATTGCGTGCCCGGATAGACCTGTTCAATCTCAAGCTTGATCCAGGACACTTTGCCAAGGGCGGCCAACACATCGTTGCCTTGCCAATCTGCAGTGTCCGCGAGAACCAATCCAACCCGTTTACCGTTTGACGCAGAAATACGCAGACGCCGGACCCGGCTGTTGCGTGAATAGATGCGGTTGGATTTGGCGTATCCGTTGCGTACCGACAAGGTGGTCAGCCGCTGTGGTTGCTCAAATATAAAGGTGATGAATTCGCCGATACCGTGACCGCTGGCGGCTTCGACCCAGGCGGTCTGGCTGTTATCATCGGCGGCATATGCCGGCCCGTAGGAATTGCTGCCTTGTGGTGGTAAAACCGATGACATGCACATGGTCGCAGAGCGATCGCCCATGGTAACCGGAACACATTCCTGCGTGGCGCTATAGGGCACCGGCAAAGACAGTTCGGCCGCCTGAGCCGTCGGGCGCACGGGCGACGCTCCGGGCATCTGCCCCTGACGACGCAGCCAGCCGCGTTCAACCGCTGCCAGGCGCTGATGACGTGGCGGATGCGTTACCGATCCGCGTTCATCCAGTGTCAGCCACAGCGACTGCGCCTCGGTGAGGCTGGCGCCAAGTGCTGACAGGGTGAACCCGGCGTATTCATCCGCCTCAAGCTCGGTTGGGGGCCGTGATCCGTTACCGGTAATTGTATGGCCTTGCAGGTGATGCCCGACCTCATGCGCCATGACGCCATAAAGTTCCCATTGGGTGTCAGCGGCGGTGTCATATCGCGACATCCAGTCAGAATTGAACGCCAGATAACGCTCGCCTTCGATGATGACAGCGGCGGCGTTGTCGACCTCGTCGGTCTCAACCACCTGAAAGTTAGGCAGCAACCCGGACACCGCAAGAATGTTGTCGACAACGATCCAGACCTGTTGGACAGAAAAGGCGTTGGCGTCAGAGTAACGAGGCCGGGAAATGTTGATTTCCCGACAGCCGACAATGCCACAAACCACCTGTTTTTCTGCAGCGCTCTGGGCGTTTGCAGCCGTTGCTATTACGCCCGTTGCGATGCTCCCCGCTGCGGTCACGCCGAACCAAAGCGCGCGCGCCAATGCCAATCCCCGCATGTCGTCCTCTCCCTTATTGTTAAACAGGTTAGGGCAAGAGCCGGGGTGTGGTAAAGGTTTGTGACATTGAAAATGCGTTAGTCGAACGGTACACCAAATATGCAAACAGCCGCGGCGACGATGGCAAGTGTCATAAAAGCCCAGGATTTACCAATATCCGCCGGACGTTTGCGCGCCGCCTCCCATGCGACAAGGCATTGCAGCGCGTAAAACAACGCAAAGGCGCGGCTGGCCAGGGCAATGACGGAATTTACTTCAAGCGTTACCAACATCGCCGTAGCGACCACCGCAATCAACGCATAGGCGTGTTTCGGGTCAACCTTGCCACGGGTCAACTCGCCAATCAGGCCTTCGTTGCCAATGCTGTCGGCCACTGCGGCGCTGAACTGGCTGGCAACTGCGGCCACCGTCAGGCAGACCGGTAGCAGCATCGCCACCAACCCCGACATAGTGATGATCCGCGCCACACCGCTGCCGGTGGAGAGCTCGCCCAGTAGCGGCGACAGCAACAGGAAAAACGTGATGTAGATGCCACCTGACACGGCTTGCGCAATTTTCATGGCCTTAATGCGGGTATCTGCATCAAAATGAGCGCCAAGAAAGCGCGTGGTTTAGAAACCTTGCACGACAATGATCAGCCCCAACAATACCGGCAGGGAGGCGAGATCAAATTTGCCCGGTGGCGGTGCCATTGAAACGCCGTCGGTGATCAACCCGGCGCCAAAGACGGCCAAAGTGACGAGGAAGCCGCCGACCACGGACAGGTTTAATGCAGTGGTATACCGTTCGATCTCGGCGACTTTGTCGGCGCCACCGGACCAGCCCAGAATGCCGAGCCCGACGATCAGCGAAATTGCGATGACTTATGCCAGAAATTCATCCTGGATGCCCATGGATTGCAGAATGAAATGGCCAAGCAGCGACAGGTAATAGGCAACTGAAATAAAGTAGGCAAAGGCCAGTACCACATGGCTGATCTCTTCGAGTGAGCGCAGCGTTTTGTCTGATCCGGTCTCAAGCTGCGGCTCGACCAACTTGATGTTATAGCGAATTGCCCAGCCCACCAGTGAGGCAACTGCGATCAGCACCGCCATGGCAGGGGCCGCATAGCCGCCAAATTCACGCGCCAACAGGGAGGCGGACACCAAAAATACACTGCCCATGATTGACGCCAGCGGCGTGACCGTAGCGCGCCACAACGCCGATCTCGAAAACGGGGTTAACAACAACGCGCCAAAGATGAGAACGGCGGCAATTGCAAATGCAACTGTGGTCACAGGCGATTCTTAGCGGCAATGGGGCGGATCAAACCAAAGCCCTATTAGGAGAATTTCATCAGTTCCGTCGCGCTTAGACGTCCCAATTCAATCCGGCAGGATTGGATGGCGATGCCGGTGTCTGAACCGCCGCCAAATGTTGTCCCGACAAATTTGCAGTGGCCGTTAAGATAGGCGGTCCACGCGGTTTGCCCGGCTTCCAACGCTTTGACGCTTCTATCGCGGTCTGTGACTTTGTCCAGATCCACCTCAGAAGCATGGGCAAACCCCAGCGCCAGTTTTACTGCGCCATCAACCTCGGCTTCGGTTTTTGTCAGACAATTGCCGATCTCAAACTGGCTGTTGTTGTTGATGCCGCATTCAAGTGACGGATCCGCTGCGAGAAAGGTCGGTAGGGTGACGGCCAATCCAGTAGCCAGTAATAAAATTGTGGTTTTCAACTCACAAACTCCCTGATGTTATGCGCAATGCTTCGACGATTACGGGTCGGTGCGCGCGCGTCCTGTATCACCATAAGAAAAGGCCCCCGCGAATGGCAGGGGCCTTTTATCTTTTCAAAACCTGGGCCGCGCTAGTGAGCGGGCGTTTTGTCCCAGTCTTCCTGCTTTGGCAGGGTTTCAAAAGTATGCTCTGGTGGTGGGCACGGCAGTGTCCATTCCAGCGTATCCGCGAATTCGTTCCATGGGTTGTTCACTGTCACTTTGGCACCCCGTTTCAGGGTGTAAAAGATGATCCCGATGAACAGCAGGAACGAAGCGAAGGACAGGAATGCGCCATAGGATGACCAGACATTCCAATAAGAAAACGCCTCGGGATAGTCGATATAGCGGCGCGGCATGCCCTGACGACCCAAAAAGTGCTGTGGGAAGAAGGTCAGGTTTGCACCGATAAACATCATCCAGAAGTGCAGTTTACCAGCCCATTCAGGATACATCCGGCCCGACATCTTAGGCAGGTAGAAATAGATACCGGCAAAGATGGAGAACACAGCGCCCAGACTCATCACATAGTGGAAGTGCGCCACAACGTAATAGGTGTCGTGGTAATAGCGATCCACGGCGGCCTGACTAAGCACAACACCGGTTACACCACCAACGGTGAACAGGAACAAAAAGCCAAGAGCCCAAAGCATCGGTGTCTTGAATTCAATTGAACCACCCCACATTGTGGCGATCCAGCTGAACACTTTGACGCCTGTGGGCACCGCGATGACCATGGTTGCCAGCATGAAATACGCCTGCTGATTTAGGGTCAGACCAACGGTGTACATATGGTGCGCCCAGACAACAAATCCCAACCCACCAATACCAATAAGCGCCCAAACCATCGGCAGATAACCGAATACCGGCTTGCGGCTAAAGGTTGCGATAACGTGGCTGATGATACCAAAGCCCGGCAGAACAACGATGTAAACTTCGGGGTGACCAAAGAACCACAGGATGTGCTGATATAGGATCGGATCGCCGCCTTCGGCAGGGTTAAAGAACGAAAAGCCAAAGTTTCTGTCCATCAGCAACATGGTAATCGCGCCCGCCAGAACCGGCAGAGACAGCAGGATCAACCAGGCTGTGACAAAGATTGACCATGAAAACAACGGTACTTTGAACAATGTCATGCCCGGAGCGCGCATATTCAGGAACGTGGTGATCATGTTGATCGCGCCCAGAATAGACGAGGCACCCGAAAGATGAACCGCAAAGATCGCGAGATCCATCGACAGGCCGCCTTCGTTCACCGACAGAGGTGGATAAAGCACCCAGCCAACGCCCGAACCCATTTGGTCATTGCCGCCTGGCGACAGAACCGAACAAACGGCCATGGTGGTACCAGCCACATACATCCAGAAGGACAGGTTGTTCATACGCGGGAACGACATGTCCGGCGCGCCGATTTGCAGCGGCAAGAAATAGTTGCCAAAACCGCCGAAAAGCGCAGGAATAACCACAAAGAACATCATTAGGATGCCGTGTGCGGTGATCAAAACATTCCACATATGCCCATTGGGGGTACACTGGAGGTTTGCATCGGCAAACATCCGTGGACCTTCCATACACATGTACTGAACGCCCGGATTCATAAGCTCCAGTCGCATGTAGATGGTGAATGCTACCGAAATAAAGCCAACAGCCGCAGAGACGAACAGGTACAGAATCCCGATGTCTTTGTGGTTGGTGGACATGAACCAGCGGGCGAAGAAGCTGCGTTTATGCTCGTGTTCGTGGCCATGTATGGCTGCGTCTGCCATGTGGCGCCTCCTGTCAATTGTGGGCGCGGGCCAACGAATGCGGCGTGCGCGGATTGATGCAGGTTTTAGAATGTCGTGGCGTCTGCTTCAATGGCCGAGTTTGATCTGGATCAAGATAAATTGACGCGCCCCCCCTTGAACGGACCTTTGGTTGGAGCGATTTCGCGCCCATAGCGCTGGTGCAATGCTGTATGCTTGACGCCTTGGGATATGCGCCGCACAAACGGCGCCGACAGAGCATTCAAAGGACGGTAAACGCCATGAGTTATGATTCCGACAACATATTTGCCAAAATCCTGCGTGATGAGATCCCGTCGGTGCGGGTCTATGAGGATGATGCGACATTGGTGTTTATGGATATCATGCCGCGGATTCCCGGTCATGTGCTGGTGATTCCCAAAACTCCAGCGCGCAATTTTCTGGATGCCAGCCCGGAGCAGATGGCGGCGGTGATGGCCACGGCGCAAAAGCTAAGCCATGCGGTGATGGCCGCGTTTAGTGCGGATGGTGTAACCATACAGCAGTTTAACGAGGCGGCAGGTGGGCAAGAGGTGTTTCACCTGCATGTTCATGTGCTGCCGCGTCATGATGATGTTGGCCTGAACCCGCCGGGCGTTATGGGCGATATGGATGAATTACAGGCCAATGCGGCGAAAATTCTGGCGGCTTTGGCATAATTTTGGCCAAATATTAGAGTTCGTTTGGCGGTCTTTGGTGCCGGCATAGTGATTTTGTGTGCCCGCACAACGTCTTAATATGTGCCCGCACAATGATTTCAGTGTGTGCCGGCACAACTATCATGATCGCCAAACGCATGCAGCACTGCACAAACATGGTCATGCTGCCCGTCGCAGGCCCGTGAAATCTGGGTCAGTTCGGCCTCTAGCATTTGCAATTGTGTTATGCGCTGGCGCAATCCAGCCCGTTGCTTTTGCGCAATATCATGGGCGCGGTTCAGCTCAGCGCCTTTTGCGCCCTCAAGTGAGATCAACGCCCGCACATCGCTGAGCGGTAATCCCAGATCACGGGAATGGCGGATAAACCAAAGCCGGTTCAACGCCGCGCTGTCATAGCGGCGTTGATTGCCCGAGGTGCGATCGGGTTTATCCAGCAAACTCTTGTCTTCATAAAACCGGATCGTCGGCACTTTGACGCCCGTACTCGTGGCAAGCTGGCCAATGGAAAACATCGTAAAGAAACCTCTTGAACCTCTAGTGACTAGAGAGATTATATACAGGGTGTCACGAATTCAAGGACCTAAAAAATGCCACATGACCATTCCCACGGGCATAGCCATATTGACCCAAATGCCGGTGATGCGCGGATCGCCTGGGCCGTTGCCGGAAACATGGCGCTGACGCTGGCGTAAATTATTGGCGGCGTATTGTCCGGGTCATTGGCGTTGATTGCCGATGCTTTGCACAATTTTTCGGATGTCATCGCGCTGATTCTCGCGTTTGCGGCGCGCAAGATTTCACGGCGTCCGGCGGACGAGCGGATGAGTTTTGGTTATGGCCGGGTCGAGGTCGTGGCCGCACTGGTCAATTACACAACCCTGATCGTGCTGTCGCTTCACCTGATCTACGAAGGCATTTTACGGTTCGCCAATCCGCATCCGATTGATGGCTGGATGGTGGTCTGGATCGCCGCCATTGCGTTGGTGATTGATCTGGTGACGGCAGCGTTAACCTATTCGATGTCCAAAGACAGCATGAACATCCGAGCCGCGTTTGTGCATAATATATCCGACGCTTTGGGCTCGGTCGCGGTGATCGTCGCCGGGACGCTGGTGATTCTAAAAGGCTGGGTGTGGGTTGATCCGGTGGTCACCTTGATGATTGCGGGCTACATCCTGTGGCACGTCAAATCCGAGGTTGGCGGTGTTGTCCGCGTGCTGATGCTGGGCGCGCCGGAGGGGTTGGATGCGCAAGAGGTGATTACAGCGGTGCGCGCGGTTCCCGGCGTGTCTGACCTGCACCATCTGCACCTGTGGCAGATGCAGGAACATGATGCGGCCATACAGGCGCATATCGTGATCAAACCCGGGTCCTGGGGGCAGGCGGACGCCATCAAAACCCAGATCAAGGCGCAGTTGGCGGATCAGTTTGGCATCAAACATTCAACGCTGGAAATGGAATGCGCCGCCCATGTCTGTGACGGGGCGCCGTTGATCGGGCATTGAGGGCCGTCGCTAGCCCCCAAACACCGCGCCAAATGTCCGTTTCAGCGCCACGTCTACGTCATCCATGCTCACCGGCAATCCCAGATCAACCAGACTGGTGACGCCGAATTCGGTGATGCCGCAGGGCACAATGCCAGTGAAATGATCCAGATCCGGGTCTACATTGATCGAAATGCCGTGAAAGCTTACCCATTTGCGCAGCCGAATGCCAATGGCGGCAACTTTGTCTTCGGCTTTGGCCCCGGTGATGGTCAGCGGCTTGTTATCCCGTTCGACCCAGACACCCACACGCCCATCGCGGATGTGGCCGGTGACGTTGAATTCGGCAAGCGCCGCGATTACCCATGCCTCAAGCTGTTGCACAAACAGGCGCACATCATGGCCGCGTTTGCCCACGTCCAGCATCACATAGATCACCCGCTGTCCGGGGCCGTGATAGGTATATTGCCCGCCGCGTTTGCTCGTATGTACAGGAAAGCGATCCGGATCGGTCAGATCATCGGCTTTGGCGCTGGTGCCTGCGGTATATAGGGCAGGGTGCTCGACCAGCCAGATACACTCATCGGCCTCGCCCGCCGCAATTGCATTGGCGCGTTGCTCCATAAAGGCCACAGCATCGGTGTATTCGGTGAGGCCGTCGCTGATGATCCATTCAACCATGATCGTGGGCCGCATCCTGAACACAGCGCTGCAGGACGTTGGCATAGTTTTCCGCGCCTTGCGCCCCGGTGAGCAGATATTTCCCGGCAAATACCATCGCAGGCACGCCCTGGATGCCACGACCGGTCCAAAACGTTTGTTTCTCGCGAGTAGGGGCGGCGTGCGTGCCAGCGGTCAAAACCCCCTGCGCGTCCGTGGCGTTCAATCCAACCGAGGCCGCGATGCCAACCAAAATATCGTCATCCGAAACATCCAACCCGTCGGTGAAATACGCCTTGAACAGGGCGAGTTTTAGCGGATGTTGCAAATCCTGCGCCGCGGCCCAATCCAGCAATTGATGGGCGCGAAAGGTGTTTACCATGTGGCTGGCATCGGAAAAGTTGAACGCAAACCCCAGATCGGCCCCCAAAGCCGTCAGATTATCGCGCGCCGCCTGACTTTGTTCTGGGGTGCTGCCGTATTTACGCATGATATGGTCGCGCAGGTTTTCACCCGTGGCAGGCATGTCGGGGTTCAATTCAAACGGATGCCAGTGCGGTGTGGCGGTGATGCCGGTCTGCTCTAATGCCTGCATAAGTTGCAGGTATCCAACGATGCACCAGGGGCAAACAACATCGGACACGATGTCGACCTGAACGGTGATGGGCAGTGATGTATCTGGCATATTGGGCCTCGTGCAGACGCGGCGAACCGCCATTAAGGTGCCTCTAGCAGATACAGGTGATGCATCTGAATACAAGAGCATGTGAGGTTGCCGCGTTTTTGCCCTTCACAACATGCTTGGGCTGCTCTATAGCCCAGCTTCTACCAAGTCTTGACAGTGCGGTCGTGGCGGAATGGTAGACGCGCAGCGTTGAGGTCGCTGTGGGGTAACACCCGTGGAAGTTCGAGTCTTCTCGACCGCACCAATCTTTTTCCGAATTAGGAGCGTTCGATGTCAAACCGGTGAATTTACCGGGTTGTTTCGCCTATAGAACGCCGATTTCTGCGAGCGCACGGTTCAACTCATCTGGCAAAGTATCATCAGTGGCGCGCCCTTCTGGCAGGTCGGGGGGCGAATCCTCGACCGTTAGATACCGCCAGCCCTGAAACGGGCGGCGTAGCGCGGACTGGGTGCGCCGCAGGTCCGGATCAAGCACGATGGTGCAGCGGCGAATGCCGTCCGAGCCAATGATTTCATCCAGCCGCAGAATGCGTTGCCGCGATTGGATCTGTCCTTTGATGACCCAATAAATTGAGCCGCCGTTCAACAGTTCTTCGGATTTTTTTGGCCACATACGGGTGACATGGCACGGCAGACCGTCAGCGGTTTGGCCACGAGCCTGCTTTTGCCAATCCAGCTGGGTCTCGACGCTTTCGCTGCCGACGCTTAATTTTATGAGGTTAAGTGTTTTGTTATCCACAAGAGTCGTCCCCAAGCTATGCGCATATAGTATCGTGTCGGGCAGGGACTTCAATCTGTAGTGGCGTTTTAATGTGAGGACTTAATGTGGGAGGGGCGCATTCGGCGGTAGAATTGCCGATTGATTCGGGTGTACCTAGGATACCTGCCGCCTCTTAGGGAATTGCGCCATGAGCCGTTTTGCTGCCCCCATCGCCGAACAAATTTGGGATATGAAGTACCGTTTTAAAGGCCCCGATGGTGCGCCTGTTGACCTCACGGTCGAAGATACCTGGCGGCGTATTGCCCGTGATCTGTCGCGCCTGGAGGATGACGCCTCAGGCTGGGAAGACCGGTTCTATAGCGCCCTTGAAGATTTCAAATATCTGCCTGCCGGGCGGATCACCGCCGGTGCGGGCACCGCGCGGCAGGTGACCCTGTTCAACTGTTTCGTTATGGGCACCGTTCCCGACAGCATTGGCGGTATTTTCGAGATGCTGCGCGAAGCGGCGCTGACCATGCAGCAGGGCGGCGGCATCGGCTATGATTTTAGCACCATCCGCCCGAAAGGCGCAGGCGTGCAAGGCGTTGCAGCAGACGCCAGCGGGCCGTTGTCGTTCATGGATGTGTGGGACGCGATGTGCCGTACGATTATGTCAGCGGGGAGTCGGCGTGGCGCGATGATGGCGACCATGCGCTGCGATCACCCGGATATCGAATCGTTTATCAGCGCCAAATCAGACGCGGCGCGGTTGCGCATGTTCAACATGTCGGTGCTGATCACCGATGCGTTTATGGAGGCCGTTAAGGCGGATGGCCCGTGGGAATTGCAGTTTGACGGGGTGGTTTATCACACCCTGCAGGCGCGGGACCTTTGGAACAAGATCATGCAGGCGACCTATGAATTCGCCGAACCGGGGGTGATTTTCATCGACCGGATCAATGCCGCCAACAATCTGGCCTATTGCGAAACAATTGCGGCGACCAACCCTTGCGGCGAGCAGCCTTTGCCACCCTATGGTGCCTGCCTGTTGGGGTCGATCAATCTGGCGCGGCTGGTGACGGACCCGTTTGGGGATGCGGCTAAACTTAACATAACGGCGATGAGCGCGCTGGTCACGACGGCTGTGCGGATGATGGACAATGTCGTTGATGTGTCGAAATTCCCACTGCCCGAACAGGCGGCCGAGGCAAAGGCCAAGCGTCGTATCGGGCTGGGTGTGACCGGGCTGGCGGATGCGTTGCTGATGTTGGGTCTGCGCTATGGTTCGGACAAGGCGGCGCGTCAGACCGGGCAATGGCTGCACGCGATTTCCCGCGCCGCATATCTGGCGTCGGTGGATTTGGCTCGCGAAAAGGGCGCGTTTCCCTTATTTGACGCCGAGGCCTATCTGGCCAGTGGCACCATGGTAAACATGGACGCCGATGTGCGCGACGCGATCCGCGAACATGGCATTCGCAACGCGCTGTTGACTTCGATTGCGCCGACCGGGACCATCAGCCTGTACGCGGGCAACGTCAGTTCCGGGATTGAGCCGGTCTTTGCCTATGCCTACACGCGCAAAGTCTTGCAAAAAGATGGTAGCCGGACCGAAGAAGAAGTCATTGATTACGCTGTGCAGATGTGGCGCGACAAATTCGGCGACGCGGACCTGCCCGGTTATTTCGTCAACGCCCAAACACTGGACCCGTTGGAGCATGTCAAAATGCAGGCAGCGGCGCAGGAATGGGTCGACAGTTCGATCTCAAAAACCATCAATTGCCCGGAAGACATCAATTTTGATGCGTTCAGGGACGTCTATATGCTGGCCTGGGATTCAGGTTGCAAAGGCTGCACAACCTATCGCCCTAATGACGTCACCGGGTCGGTCCTGACCGTGTCCGAAGCAACAGAATCGGCGCCCGGTGAAACCCAGTCACGGGCAAGTGTACCGCCAGTCGGTGGCGAGGTTGTCTATATGTCCAAACCTCTGGATCGGCCGCAAACGCTTGAGGGCAATACCTATAAACTCAAATGGCCCGACAGCGAGCATGCGATTTACATCACCGTTAACGACCTGATGCATGGTGGCCATCGTCGTCCGTTTGAGATGTTTATCAACTCCAAGAACATGGAGCATTACGCCTGGACTGTGGCCCTGACACGGATGATTTCGGCGGTGTTCCGGCGCGGTGGTGATGTGTCGTTTGTGGTCGAAGAGCTTAAGGCGGTGTTTGATCCGCGGGGCGGTGCCTGGATGCAGGGCAAATACGTACCTTCGATTTTGGCGGCCATTGGCGGCGTCATCGAACGGCACCTTGTTTCAACCGGCTTCATCGAAGGCGAAGGTATGGGGCTGAAAACAGACCCGCAAGCCGAAGTGGTAAACATGGGGACACCGCGAGGCAAAGCCTGTCCAAGCTGTGGTCAGTTCAATCTGCGCATGGTCGAAGGTTGCATGACCTGCGGCAGTTGCGGGCATTCTAAATGCGGCTGATCTGACTGTGCCTGCTTGTGGTCGTACCCATAGTTTTGCCATTTTGACCCTAGAGATTGCCATTCTGGTTTTATAAAATTGCCATTGGCTGATTTTTTTGTTCAATCCAGAATTGACGCCTGGACCAACGCAATTTCAACGAAGAGGGGAGGCCGACATTCGACGGAGAGCGGACCCGCGCTGCCGGTGCTGCATGGTTACAAATGTTGGATGAAAGTAGACCCGCATTTAAAACTTCATCGCGACAGGTTTTTCTAAATTTGGCAAATATACAATGGAGAGCAGCGGGAGATTGTATCACAATAGATTTATTCAATTTGAGGTGTTGACGAACTAGGGTCAGGACTCATAACCAAAACAAGACGATTGCGGCCAGCGCGATGGCTGAGAGGAAGATCTTTGGGCATCTGTCGTAACGCATGGCGATACGTCGCCAGTCTTTGAGTTTGCCGAACATATT
>JBLHMP010000028.1:0-45366 GCA_047623555.1 Granulosicoccus sp. | reverse complement strand
TGAACAAAGACCGCAAAACCACCAGCGCTGTCAAATCACGTTTTCGCGCCTGTTTTGACAGGGTATACCGCCACCAAATCGGCATGACCCGCATGGCCGCACGGTGGGCAATGGTGACCGCGATCTGGCGCGAAGTCACCTCGTCCAGCCCCTGCGAAGCAGGCCAGTCGGTCAGCCAATTTTGCAGGCTATCCCGCTCAACAATATCTTCAATCTTTATCATCGCGCCACTTTGCCTTAGCCACAACCCAAACGCAACTCTACCGTTAGGACCGCCGCAACCCCTTCAACCAGCGGGTCAGGTAATACACCGGCCAGCGTAGCACCGACATGCCGGCCACCAGCATAATCAGCCCGATCCAAGGGCCGTTCTGATAGGTGACAAAGCCCAAAATCGGGATACCCACGGCGATCAGGATATAGGCGCGGCGCCAATGGTTGTCGTGGCTTGGAAGCATGGCCAGCACGTTGGCGCCTAACGCCCAAAGGGCTGCGAGGATCAGAGACAGGCTCATTCTGGCACCCCGGTTTTGAGGCCACGCCATTTGCGCCAGAAATGACGCAGCGGTTTGCGGAACATCGACAGGAATGCGGCCAGCGCGCCAACACCGGCGATCCAGCCATATAAGGACCCAAGATAGCCGATCAGTACTGGCGCCGAGATGAGCAGGACAGATCCGGGAATATATTGGCGGCGCATAGGCAGCATGGCGACAGCGGTCGCAGCAAAAACCCAGGCAACGGCAAGGATAACAGCGATGCTCATAAACGGGCTCCGACGGTAAGCGACAAAGCAGCAAGAGACAGGATTGCGCCAACAACAGGCACGAACATGGGCACCCGAAACGGAGCCTCGGGGGCGCGGCGTTTTTGCGCGATCAGCGCGAGGTTGACCAACACAAACACCGACAGCAGCACCGCGGATGTGAGTTCGGCCAAGGTAGAGACACGGGCGACCATAGAAGTGGCGACAACTGCGGCCCCTACCAGAGATGTGGCCAAAATTGGCGTGCCAAATCGCGCGTGGGTGTGGTGAAATATCGACAATGCCGGGGTGCGTTTGCCAAGGCCATATAGAACGCGCGAGGCCATGACGATCTGCGCCAGCACGCCGTTTAGGGCGGCAAACACTGCGATGGCCGACAGGAATTGCGCGTCGCCGCCGCGCGCCGCCTGCCAGACCAGCACCAAAGGGCTGGTGCTATTGGCAAGGTCGTCCACCGAAACGGCCCGGACGGCGGCATAGGTAACCACCGCATAGATAACCGTGGTGATGGTCAGCGAAATGAGGATGGCACGGGGTAAGGTGGTAGAGGGGTTGTCGACCTCTTCGGCCATGTTGACGATGTCCTCAAAGCCGATAAAGGCGAAAAACGCCAGAACCGCGCCAAGGCCGATGCCGGACCACACCAACGGCGTGCCTGACATGTCAAAGCTGGCAACCGCTGGCGCGGTCATGCCGGCCCAGATCACCAACCCCAGCCCGGCGAGTTCGATCACGGTGAACACGGCCACCAATGCGAGGCTTTCGAGCACGCCGATCATCGCCACGCAGATCAACGCGCCGCCCAAAAGGACGATGGCCAGTGTGGTGTCGATGTCGATGGTGTTAACCAGATAACCAACGCCGCCCCGCAGCACTGCGCCTGCCGATAATGTTCCGGCCAGCACGATGGCCAATCCGACCAGTATCGCCAAGGCCTGACTGTTCAGTCCGGTACCAACATAGGCCGCTTCGCCTGCGGCTTCGGGGATGCGGGTTGAAAATTCCGAATAGCTAAGAGCGGTAGGCGCGGCAATGACCCCGGCCATCAGAAACGCCAAAGGCGCCCAAATCCCGGCCTGTTCGGCCACAGCGCCAACCAGCACATAGATGCCAGCGCCGACCATGACGCCAACGCCATAGGCCGTGAGCAATGCCGGTCCGATGCGGCGTTTTAATGTGTCGCTCATGGCGTTAGCCTTTCAGGCGCTCCGGCAATCCATTGGCCCAGCTGCTGATGGTACCGGCCCCAAGGCAGACCACCAGATCGCCGGGTTTTGCCTGTTCGCGCACCAGTGCCAATAGGTCGTCTTCGGTTTCAATCGCACGGGCGTGGCGGTGACCGTGGGCGATCAGGCCGGCGACCAGATCAGTATGGCTGGCGCCTTTTATTGGGTCCTCGCCGGCGGAAAACACCGGGGCGATGGCGGCCACGTCGGCCTCGTTGAAACAACCGCAGAAATCATCAAACAGGCTGGACAGGCGCGAGAAACGGTGCGGTTGGTGGATGGCAATCACGCGGCCTTCGGTGGCTTGGCGCGCGGCTTTGAGCACCGCAGCGATTTCGACCGGGTGATGGCCGTAGTCGTCTATTATCGTAACGCCGTTGACTTCGCCAACCTTGGTAAAGCGCCGGTTGACACCGCCAAATTTGGCCAAAGCATCGCGGATTTGGCTGCCTTTCATGCCCAGATGCCGGGCCACGGCCACGGCCGCCAACGCGTTGGAAACATTGTGATCGCCGGGCATTGGCAGGCTGCACCCTTCGATCATCATATCTTCGGCCTGCAGGTGGATGTCAAAATGGGCAATGCCACCTTTGTAGGTCAGGTTGATCGCCCGCACATCGGCCTGCGCATTAAAGCCATAGGTGATTACGCGTCGGTCACTGATCCGCCCAACAAGCGCCTGTACCTCGGGATGATCGGTGCAACACACTGCTACGCCATAAAACGGGATGTTTGAGACGAATTCGTAAAACCCATCGCGCAGGGTGTCGAAATCGCCCCAATGTTCCATATGTTCCGGGTCAATATTGGTGACAATGGCGATGGTTGCGGGCAGTCGATTGAACGTGCCGTCAGACTCGTCCGCCTCGACCACCATCCATTCGCCCTGCCCCATTCGGGCGTTCGATCCATAGGCGTGGATAATGCCGCCATTAACCACCGTTGGGTCAAAATTCCCGGCGTCCATCAGTTCGGCCATCATGGTCGTCGTGGTGGTTTTACCGTGGGTTCCGGCCACCGCGATGTTGGATTTCAGCCGCATCAATTCGGCCAGCATTTCGGCGCGACGCACAACCGGCAGGCCAGTGCTGCGGGCCTGATCCAGTTCCGGGTTACCGGGTTTGATGGCGGATGAAATCACCACAACCGCAGCTCCGGTCAGGTTTTCGGCCTTTTGACCGACAAAGATCGTCGCGCCCAGTTTTGCCAGCCGATCGGTGATTTTTGAGGTTTTCAGATCCGAGCCCTGCACCACATAGCCCTGATTAAGCAACACTTCGGCAATGCCGGACATGCCGATACCACCAATGCCAACAAAATGGATCGGGCCGATATCACCGGGGAGTTTCGTCGCAGGAGTCATGAGGTTTCCTTTTGCGCCAGCCCTAACACCAGCGCGACCAGCCGTTCGGTTGCATCCGGTGCGCCGACAGACAAAGCCGCCTGTGACATGCGCAAGGCGGCGTCTGGATTGCTAAGAATTGTGGTGATTTGCTCGCTTAGGCTGGCGGCATTCAATTTGGGTTCGGGGATCAGGATACTGGCACCTGCCTCGACCAAACCATGCGCATTGGCGGTTTGATGATCGCCAGCGGCAGCGGCAAACGGGATTAATATAGAGGGCCGACCGATCACGGTCAGATCGGCGATGGATGATGCCCCGGCCCGGCTGATCACCAACTGCGCCTCGCTCATCCGGCTTGGCACGTCCTGAAAGAACGGCCTGACCTCGGCAGAAATGCCATGTTCGGCGTAAAACCCGGTGACCCGGTCACCATCCTCAACGCGCGCCTGATGGCTAACGCGAACATTGATGCGGATCGCATCAGGGAGCGCCGCAATCGCTTCGGGGACGACATCTGACAGGATGCGCGCGCCTTGACTGCCGCCCATCACCAGAATCGACATCGGATAATCACCAGGAACAATATAGGCCGCCCCGGCCCGATCAAGCACCGAAGCACGCACCGGATTGCCGACAAATCCACCGTTTGATCCCGGCGGAAGATCGGTCGGCCAAACACCACAGGCCACGGCTTCGACCCGCGTGGCCAACACATCGTTCACCTTACCAAGCACACCGTTTTGTTCATGGATCATCCGCGGCAAACGCATCAACACAGCCGCGCCAAGGGCCGGAATGCTGGGATAGCCACCAAAGCCAACCACAACATCAGGCCGGTCGCGCCGCATCTGCGACATCGCCGCAAGAACACCCGCCGTAATACGCGGCAACACCATAGCTTTGGCGATAATTCCGCCACGCGCAAACGTGGCACTGCTGACTTCGGTAATTTCGGTGGTATGCGGAAAGCCACCGGTATAACGCGCGCCGCGGGAATCTGTGGACAGCTGAACCCGCCAGCCACGTTTGAGCATGGCCTCGGCCAAGGCCTGCGCCGGGAACATATGCCCACCAGTGCCGCCAGCGGCAATTAGGAGTAACGGTTGGGTCATGTAATACGCCTCATCTGCCACGCCCTCGCAGAAAATCCCCGATCTCACCTTGTGGACGGATTCGGGTCATCGCCAGCAACATACCAACGGCAATGCCGCCCGCAATCAATGACGATCCGCCATAGCTGACAAACGGCAGGGTCATGCCCTTGGCCGGGAGCAACCGCACCGCAACACCCATATTGATCATCGCCTGCACGCCAAACATGCAGACCAGCCCGGTTCCGGCAAGGCGGATAAACGGTTCACGTTCGCGCATCAGCCGATACAGCGAGCGCACCACAATCAACGTGTACAAAGAGATGATGATCAGCACCAAAACCAGCCCGTATTCCTCGGCGGCCACAGCAACAATAAAATCGGTGTGCGCATCGGGCAGTGACCATTTCACCTGCCCTTCGCCAACGCCAACACCAAACAACCCGCCTTCGCGGATCGCATTGCTGGCATAGCCAAGCTGTGTGGTCGGGTCGACCTCGGCGGACAGGAACCCATCAATACGACGGGCGAAATGTTCTGAATTGGAATAGGCCAGCGTGCCACCCAGCACCACCAACCCGGCCATAGCCACCAGCAAAGTTATTGGCGCACCGGCAACGAAATACATCACGCCCCAGCCAAACAGCACCAGACAGGCCTGGCCGAAATCTGGTTGCATCACCAACATCATCACGATCACCGCACAGAGCACAAACGACCATGTTTTGCCCGGAGGCCCGTTGATCTGCTGGCCAGCCGCCAGCATCCAGGCCGACACCACGACAAACCCTGGCTTGAGGAACTCGGATGGCTGTACCGAGGCAAACCCAAGACTGTACCAGCGCACAGCGCCTTTGCCGAAATCGGTGCCAAACATCGGCAAAAACGCCAGCGCAACAAACGACGCCAAGAACCCCAGCACCGCCAATCGGCGCACCAAAATTGGCGACATCATCGACGTCAGCAGCATGGCGGTGATCGCCAACCCGCCAAATAACGACTGTCGTTGTACATAATGAAACGGATCAAACCCGTTGCGCGCGGCCAGAGGCGGCGACGCGGCGAGCCCCAGCAACAACCCAATTACAAACAGGATTAAAACACAGGACATCGACAATTTGTCGAGCGTCCGCCACCATTTCGGTAAAATTGGCTCGCCTGCCCCAAGAGGGACTGCACCATACACCATTTCTGTCATTATTACTGCCGCCTACTGCCTCAAACACGTCCCTTTTCGGGATCTAAGGCCGACTCTACAGGCAAAATGCCATTCAGGCCAGTGCTTCCTCTTGTGTTTTGCGACAAACCGCGCAAGGCAGCGCCATGTTATATAACACCATCATCATTGGCGCCGGAGCCGCAGGCCTGATGTGCGCAGCACACGCGGGCCCGGGCGTCCTGCTGATTGACCACGCCAAAGCCCCAGGCGAGAAAATTCGCATCTCCGGTGGCGGGCGCTGCAATTTCACCAACCTCTATGCCAGCGCCGACAATTTCCTATGCGAAAACCCACATTTCGCCAAATCCGCGCTGGCGCGTTACACGCAATGGGATTTCATCGACCTGATGGCACGTCACGGCATCGCCTGGCATGAAAAAGCCCTTGGCCAGCTGTTTTGCGACGGCTCGGCCAAACAGGTCGTCGCCATGTTGCTCACCGAACTGGATCGCGCCAAAACCGAGGTTTGGCTACAATCCAGCGTCGCCGATATTCGCCAAACCGAAACCGGGTTCACCCTGACCGCCAACCGCGATGGTCAACGCCAATCGCTAAACTGCCGCAATCTGGTGCTCGCCACTGGTGGCAAATCCATCCCCAAAATGGGCGCCACCGGTTTCGCCTATGACATCGCTGGCCAACTCGGCCTGCCCGTTACACAAACCCGACCAGCCCTTGTCCCGTTCACCTTTTCCAATGACCAGTTCAAACCTTTGGCCGGCATTTCATTGCCCAGTCGCCTCGGCAACAGCCGCGCCAGCTTCGATGAGGCCCTGCTGTTTACCCATCGCGGCCTCTCCGGCCCTGCGGTGTTGCAGCTGTCGTCCTTTTGGCGCGAGGGCGAGGCCATTACCGTCAACCTGATCCCAGACATTGACCTGTTCACCATCCTGAAAACCCAACGCCAGACCCAAGGCCGCCGGGCACTAAAAACCGAACTCGCCCAGCTGTTCCCGGCGCGGCTGGTGGATTATCTCAGCCAAACCCTGCCCCTCGCAGAACGTCTCGCCGATCAATCCGACGAGAAATTGCAAAACCTGACCAATCAACTCGCCGAATGGCAATTGACCCCATCCGGCACCGAAGGCTACCGCACCGCCGAAGTCACACTTGGCGGCATCGACACCGCCGCGCTGTCCTCAACCACGATGCAAAGCAAAACAACCCCTGGCCTTTACGTCATCGGCGAAGCGGTCGATGTCACCGGTTGGCTCGGCGGCTACAACTTCCAATGGGCCTGGTCCTCGGCCCACGCCGCAGGCACCGCCATCGCGCAAAGCTGACACAGCAAATTCCAGTTTCCATAAATATCCCCGCCGGAGGCAAAAATCCTCTTATCCCCAACTACCCTTTGATCGGGCCTTTGATCGGGCATCTATCGGGCATCTTATCTGCCGACATCATCCCGGCAATCACCACCCCCGGCACCGCTTCAGCCGCATAGGTAAACGTCCCGGCCCCAAAAACCTCTTGCGCCGCACGGATCATCGCCCCATAGGCCGCCCGCGCAAACGAGCCACCAACACTGATCCGGCGCACGCCAGCATCTGACAGTTCCGCCACCGAATAGCTCGGCCCCTGTAAGCCCATCACCACATTCACCGGTCTATCCACCTCGCGGCACACCGTGCGGATCGCCTCGATATCGGGCAGTCCCGGCGCATAAAGAACATCGGCGCCCGCCTCAGAAAACCCCTGCAATCGCGCAATTGTATCCGCCAGATCAGGCCACCCCCACAGGTAGTTCTCGGCCCGCGCGGTCAGCAAAAACGGCTTGCCCTCCGCCGCCTCAACTGCCGCCAGAACCCGATCCACCGCATGATCCAAACCATAAATCGGCGCGTCCGCATCCCCGGTTGCATCCTCAATCGAGCCGCCAACCAATCCAACTTCGCAGGCCTGAACAATCGTCACTGCACAGCCCGCAGGATCAACGTCAAAGCCATCCTCTAAATCAGCAGACACCGGCAAATCCGTCGCCGCAACAATCGCCGCCGCATTGGCCAAAACCTCATCGCGCCCCAACCCGGCATAGTAATCCCTGCGTCCCACCGAAAACGCATAGCCCGCGCTGGTCGTGGCCAAGGCCGCAAAGCCCATACTGCTCAAAATACGCGCAGACCCGGCATCCCACGGGTTCGGTATCACAAACGCCGCATCGCCAAAATGCAGCGCCCGAAAGCGTTCGAATTTCTGTTGCTGAGTATCCGCCATGGTTCCTCCTCCTGTTATCCCAAACGTTAAGTCAAGAACAAAGTAAGAACAAGAAGCGGATCACTCCAACCCTTTGCGAACCTCTGCCATGAAATCATCGCCGCGCTGCTCAAAGTTATCATACTGATCAAAACTCGCCGCAGCCGGCGCGAGCAACACCGTATCGCCCGCCTCTGCATCTGCCATTGCCCGCGCAACGGCTTCGGCCATCGACGTGCAAATCTCGGCCTCAACATCCAGCCCAAGCGCAAATCCCGCCGCCTCGCGCCCGATCACATAGGCTTTGGCCACGGCACTGGTCGCGCCTTTCAGCCCATCCAACCCGCCCTCTTTCTCAAGCCCGCCACAGATCCAGCGGATACGTTTGAACGCACTCAGCGCTTTGGCGGCACTATCGACATTGGTTGCTTTGGAATCGTTCACATAGGTGACACCATCCTGATCCGCGACAATCTGCGACCGATGCGGCAGCCCCGGATAACTGTGAAACGCCGCCTCAATCACCCGCGGTGCCAACCCCAGTGAGCGACACACAGCATAGGCGGCACAGGCGTTCTGATGGTTATGCGCCCCCGGCAATCCGGCGACTTTGCGCAGATCAATCGACCCAGTCTGACGCCCCTTGCGATACTCCGACAAAAACCCTTTGCGTGCAAACACATGCCAACCCGGCCCGGTCAGCTTACGCTCAACCGACACCTGGATCACCCGATCATCGCCCGGCCCTTCCAACAGTTGCCCAGCCAGATACATCCCCTCGGCCTCATCAACGCCGATCACCGCGCGATCTGGCCCACCTTCGGCAAACAGACGTCGTTTCGCCGCAAAATACCCGCCAATGCCGCCATGCCGGTCCAGATGGTCCGGGCTAAGATTGGTAAACACCGCAATATCCGGCGTCATGGATCGTGCCAGTTCGGTTTGATAACTGGACAATTCAAGCACCGCGACCTCACCATCAATCGCCGGGTCAATATCCAACACCCCGCGCCCGATATTACCGGCCAACTGCACCGGCCTGCCCACATGGCCCAAAATATGCGCAATCAGCGCCGCCGTAGTGGATTTGCCGTTCGATCCGGTGACGGCCACAACCCGGGGCATGTTGTCAAAACTGTCCCAGTCAAACATCGCGAATGAGCGGAAAAACAGCCCGATATCATTGTCCACAGCCACGCCAGCCGCCAAAGCCGCCCGCACAACAGGATGCGGCGCCGGATAGAGATGCGGAATGCCCGGCGATACAATCAGCGTCGAAATTCCATCAAATGCCCCGGATTTGAGCAAATCCCGACAAGAAAACCCCTCGGCCTCGGCCGCCGCGCGCGCGTCAGGGTTGTCATCCCAACACACCGCCTCGGCCTCGCCTTCGCGCAAGGCGCGTGCTGTCGCCAGACCAGATCGGCCAAGCCCGAGCACAGCCACCTGCGTGCCAGACACGCCCTGAACCGGGATCATATTCCGTGTCTCATGTTAATATTTCGTGTCATTTTTATCCCCTGCGCAATCGCCGCCAAACTGCACCGGGGCGACAGCAAAAGGCAAGCCACGCTAATCAGGTCGTTTCGCCAGAAAACGCTCCAGATTTCCCCGAACCAACTGAGTATCAGGATGCTCCGCCCCCAAAGCCGTCTCAAACACAGCCAGCGCCTCACGATACAGCGGCTCGGCCTCGTCAGAACGACCCGTGGCCTGCAGCAGACTGCCGAGGTTGTTGAGGTCGGTGGCATAGTCCGGATGCGCCTCGCCCAGCGTCTTGCCGGTAATCGCCAGCGCCTCACGAAACAGCAGTTCGGCCTCATCATAGCGACCTGTGGCCCGATAGCTTGAGGCAAGGTTGTTTATCGCCGTCGCAGTCTTTTCATGCTCTGATCCAAATTCTGTTTTGGCAATCTTCACCAATTGCTCTCCCTGCTGAATCGCATCCGCTTGTCGCCCGGCGCGCAACAGAAACTCTCCCGCCTTGGCCAGCGTCTCATACTTTGGATCCAACCGCGCCGCGCGGCTGTAATGCTCTGCCGCATCCGTCCAACGCACCTGTTCTTCGGCGATCTCGCCACGGCCAAATGCGGCGCGGGCGGCTTCCTGCACATCCATCTCGCGGCGGGCTTCGATTTCGGCGAAAATCTCGTCTGCAATCGAAAAATCGCCGCGCCCTAACGCCATGCGCGCCTCGGTGATCCGGTCGCCACCGATATAGTTGCCGGATCGTTCCAACAACGTTTCGAGGTCAGAAATGCGGGTTTGGGCCGCTTTGAGTGCCGTTTCCGGATGGGAAATTCTGCTTTCAAGCTCGGCAATTCGGGCACGCAAGCGATCTTGTTCATCGGCATGGGCTAAGAGTAATTCAGCCTCAAGCTCTGCCTTCAAATGCTTTTGCAGTTTGAGAAATGAGTATGTGTCTAGCTTTGTAACACTGGATGGTTCAGGGGTATCCGGGGATTTGCGCACCAGTGCCAGCACCGGCCTGCCGACAATCCAGATCGCACCGCAAACAGTCGCGACTATGGCAACAACAGCGCCGACCCGGCTCTGGTTACCCGGAACCCCGACCACACGGCATTTCCTAGTTCAAAAGTCCAGTCCAATATGAAACCATCCTGCTCAACCTCAAAGCGAACCTACCACACCCCAACCGATTTGAAATCCAACGCGAAGACGCCCGTCAGGGCGGAGGAGCGCGCCCCCTACCGTACCTTCAAAGTTGCCAAGCCGATCATCGCCAATATCAGCGATATAATCCAAAACCGGATCACAATCGTCGGTTCTGACCAGCCCAGTTTCTCGTAATGATGATGGATCGGTGCCATCAGGAACACGCGTCTGCCGGTGCTTTTGAAATACAGCACCTGAATGATGACGCTCATTGCTTCGACAACAAACAAGCCGCCGACAACGGCCAGCACCAGCTCGTGTTTGGTGGCGACCGCAATTGCGCCCAACGCGCCGCCCAAGGCCAGTGACCCGGTGTCGCCCATGAACACAGCCGCAGGTGGGGCATTGTACCAAAGGAACCCCAAGCCACCACCAAACAGGGCCATGGTAAAGATCAGAATTTCGCCAGTGCCAGGCACATAATGCACGTCCAGATAGTTGGTGAAATCGACGCGCCCCACAGCATAGGCAATGATACCCAGCGTTGTGGCCGCGATCATCACCGGCATGATTGCCAGCCCGTCAAGACCATCGGTCAGGTTCACCGCATTGGCCGACCCGACGATAACACAGATGACAAAGGGGATATAAAACAGGCCCAGATTGACCAATGTGTCCTTGAACACCGGCAAGGCCAGTTGCCCCTGCAAGGCTTCGGGGTGGTTCGCCGAGGCCCAGACCGCCGCGACAATGGCGATCAATATGCCCAAAGCCAGCCGCAATTTACCGGGCACACCTTTGGTGTTTTGCTTGCTGACCTTGGCATAATCATCGGCAAATCCGATGATGCCAAAGCCGATGGTCACAAACAATACCAGCCAGACAAACGGGTTATCCAGGCGCGCCCATAATAGCGTCGATGTGACCAAGGCGCCAACAATCAGCAGGCCGCCCATGGTCGGTGTTCCGGCCTTGGCAAAGTGGGTTTCGGGGCCGTCTTCGCGGATCGGTTGGCCTTTGCCCTGCTTGCGGCGCAACACTTCGATCAGCGGACGACCAAACAGAAAGCAGAATATCAGCGAGGTCAAAAACGCACCGCCTGCCCGAAATGAGATATAGCGGAACAGGTTAAAAAAGTCCCCGCCATCGGAAAATCCGGTCAACCAATAGAGCATATTAGCCCTTCCTACTCATCATCTGGTGTCACTGTATGCATTTCGCCATGCCCCATTTTGCGGATGGCGTCAACAATCTGCGCCAGATTCATGCTAAGCGAGCCCTTAACCAGCACAACATCGCCGCTATCCAGCCGTGTGTGCATGCCCTGTGCCATTTCGGCACTGGTTTCACACCAAGCGCCGCGCTGCTGTTGTGGCAGGCTATCGTAAAGTGCGTGCATCAGCGGGCCGATGCAAAACACCACGTCCAGCTGCTGCATCGCGGACAAATCTGCCAATGCAATGTGCAAATCCCTGGATTGCGGCCCGAGTTCTTTCATGTCGCCGACAAAGGCAATGCGGCGGCCTTTTTGCACGCGTCCGGTGTCGTCGTGCGTTTTGGCCACTGCCAACACCGCAAGCGCGGCCGCCATTGAGGCCGGGTTGGCGTTATAGGAATCATCAATCAGATCAAGCGTCAGTTCGGTTTCAACCGGGTCGAGCCGGACCGTTTCGCGCGTGCCGCGACCACGCACCGGCGACCAACGCCCTAACGCCAACGTTGCCAGCGCCAGATCGGCGCCCATCGCCTCGCAGACCGCCAGTGCGCCCAGTGCGTTCATGGCAAAATGCACCCCCTCGGTCTGAAGTTTGAACAACAGCGGCACATCATGTGCCTTGGCCTGAACAACAACGACATCACCTTGCACATTGGCCTCACTCAGTTGGAAATCATCGGTATGACGACCAAACCCAACAACGCGCGCGCCTGCAGTTGCGGCTTTGGCGGTCAGAATGTCGAACTGGTCCAGATCGGCGTTTAGAACCGCGATGCCGTCCGGTTCAATCCCGTCCATAATCGCCGCTTTTTCCTGCGCAATACCTATAACGCTGTCAAAGGCCTCAAGGTGCACCGGAGCCACGGTCGTAATCAGCACCACATGCGGGCGGGCCATTTGGGCCAGCGGCGCGATCTCACCGGGATGGTTCATGCCGATCTCGATGACGCCAAATTCACTGTCCTGCGGCATCCGCGCCAGCGTCAGCGGCACGCCCCATTGGTTGTTATAGCTGGCTACTGATGCGTGCGTGCGCCCCTGTTCGCCCAACATCCCTGCCAGCATTTCCTTGGTTGATGTTTTACCAACGCTGCCGGTCACCGCCACGATCCGCGCCCCTGTTCGCGCGCGCGCGGCACAGCCCAATGCCTCAAGCGCGATTTGCACATCATCCACGATGAGCAGCGGCGCGTCTGCGGCCACGCCATCCGGGATATGGCTGACCATTGCTGCTGCTGCACCTTTGGCCAAGGCCGCGGCGACAAACTCATGACCGTCGCGCGCGACCTTTAAGGCCACAAACAAATCACCCGGTTCAAGTGATCGGGTATCAATCGACACGCCACTGGCCTGCCAATCGCCCTGCGCCACACCACCGGTTGCCAATGCGGCATCCTGCGCGCTCCACAAGGTCATGCCAGACCTCCGTCCAACGCCGCCACTGCGACACTGGCCTGTTCCACATCATCAAACGGCAGCACGTCATCGCCAACAATTTGCCCGGTTTCATGGCCCTTACCGGCGATCAGCAATGCATCCCCCGGCCCCAACGCATCAACGCCGCGCAAAATCGCCTCGGCACGGTCGCCAACTTCGGTTGCGCCTTGCGCCCCGAGCATCACAGCCGCCCGGATCAGCGCCGGGTCTTCGCTGCGTGGGTTGTCATCGGTGACGATCACCAGATCGGCGTTCTCAACAGCGGCCTGCCCCATCAGCGGGCGTTTGGTCACGTCACGGTCACCACCTGCACCAATAATCGCAATCAGGCGGCCCATCACATGTGGGCGCATCGCCTTAAGAGCGGTGGCAATGGAATCCGGCGTATGGGAAAAATCAACAAACACCGCAGCGCCGTTTTTGCGGGTGGCCGCCAACTGCATGCGGCCCCGGACCGTGGTCAGATGCGACAGGGTTTCAAACACCCGATCCGGTGCATCGCCACAAGCAATGACCAGCCCACAGGCCAGCAAAACGTTTTCGGCCTGAAAACCGCCAATCAGGTTTAGTCGCGCCTGATACGCCTTGCCACCATAGGAAAACCGGATGTCTTGTCCGGTAGCATCCGTGCGTTGCGCCAGCAGAGTGATGTCGCTGTTGTTGTTCCCAACAGTCAGAACCTGCAGCCCGCGTGCGGTGGCAATGGCGCGCGTTTCGGCGCCGCGTTTGTCGTCAATATTGATGACGGCGGTGCCCTCTTCGGGCAGAACCCGCCGGAACAGCCCGGCCTTGGCGGCGAAATAGTCGTCAAATGTTTCGTGATAATCCAGATGGTCCTGGCTGAAATTGGTGAAGCCTGCCGCCTTCAGGATCACCCCGTCCAGACGCCGCTGCGCCAGCCCGTGACTTGAGGCCTCCATCGCCGCGTGGCTGATGCCATGCGCCACCGCATTGGCCAATGTGCGGTGCAGCGTAATTGGTTCCGGCGTTGTGTGGGCCAGTGGTGCGCTCCATGCGCCTTCGACGCCGGTAGTGCCCAGATTTATCGCGGCATGGCCGAGTTCAGTCCAGATCTGGCGCACAAAGGTTGCCACTGAGGTTTTGCCATTGGTGCCAGTCACCGCAATCATGGTTTCGGGTTGCGCCCCGAACCACAGGGCCGACGAATAGGCCAGCGCCTGACGTGGGTCCTGCGTGACGACCAAGGCAACATCGGATGCGGCCAGTTCGGACACAGCCAATGCCACCCCATCCAGATCGGTCAAAATCGCCGAAGCCCCCATACGCAGCGCATATTGAATGAATTCACCGCCATGCACCCGGCTGCCCGGCAAGGCCGCGAACAAAAAACCATCGCGCACATCGCGGCTATCTAAGGCAAGGCCAGTAATCAGCGGATCACGGCCACCGCGTGCGGTCAACGCCAACTGGCCGAGTGTTTTTAACTGTTCGACCATATGCACGCGCCTTTGCCCTGAGTGTTAGTTTGACGTTAGTGTTATACCGGCCACTTGAACGGGTTCAACACCGGGACGCAATCCCAGCAATGGCGCAATGCGGCCAATCATTTCGGCGGCCACAGGAACGGCGGTCCAACCGGCGGTGCGGCGGGGTTTTGAGCCGGAATTTTCCGACGGCTCATCCAGCGTTACGATCAGCACATATTTGGGATCATGCGCCGGGAACATACAGGCGAATGTGGCAATCACCCGGTCCTTGTAATAGCCGCCGCTTGGTTTTGGTTTGTCCGCGGTGCCGGTTTTGCCGCCCACCGCATAGCCCGGAACTTCGCCAAAGCTGGCAGTGCCATGGGTCACAACCCGGCGCAGCATATTGCGCGCCGCAGCTGCAGAAGCCTCAGACAGAACCCGAGGGCCAAGTTGCGCACCGGTCTGTTTTAGGATCGTCGGACTAACATAGCGCCCGCCATTGGCAATTGTGGCGTATCCAGCGGCCAGATGCATTGGTGTCGCCGACATGCCGTGGCCAAACGAAATTGTCATCATTTCGAGCACACCCCAGTTGCGTGGGATCAGCGGGCGCCCGCCCTGGGCTTCAACAATCTCAAAACCGGTGCGTTCCAGCATACCCAAAACGCCGAAAAACTGCTTTTGCCGTTCTATGCCGATCATCTGGGCCAAACGGGCGGTGCCAACGTTTGAGCTCTTTTCGATGACCATGGAAACCGACAGTTCCGGGCCGTAGGATTTGTTATGAAACTCGCCAATCTCGTGACCGGATTGGCGCAGCGGACGGCGGGTGTTGACCATTGTATCGGCGTTCACAAGGCCCAGGTCCATCGCCTGTGCAGCTGTGAAAATCTTAAATGTCGAGCCGAGTTCATAAAGCCCCTGAACCGCGCGATTAAACAGCGGGCTGTCAGCCTGATCCTCGCCCTCAATCGGTGGGCGTGGCCGGTCATTGGGGTCAAAATCAGGCAGCGACACGATCGAGATAACTTCGCCGGTGTGCACATCCATCAGGATTGACGTCGCGCCCTTGGCGTTCATCAGTTTCATGCCACCATAAAGCACCCGTTCGGATGCGGCCTGAACCGTCAGGTCCAGTGACAATTGCAACGGCGCGTCGCCATTGGAAGGGTCGCGCAGATAATCGTCAAACTGCTTTTCCACCCCAGCCACGCCAATCACTTCGGCGGCGTTCACGCCCTCTTTGCCAAACGATGCACCGCCCAGGATATGCGCGGCCAAACGACCGTTGGGATAAAGCCGCATTTCGCGTGGGCCAAACATCAGACCGGGATCACCCAGATCATGCACCGCCTGTTTCTGCTCCGGGCTAAGTTTGCGCTTGATCCACAGAAATTTGCGTTTTCCGGTGAAATCCTTGATCAGCCGCTCTTTGTCCAGATCCGGCAGAATGCGCGCCAGACCTTCGGCGGCGGCCAGTGGGTCAATCATCACCGGCGGCTGGGCGTATAGCGAAAATGTTTCAAAGTTGGTCGCCAGAATCCGGCCTTGCCGATCGACAATATCGGCGCGTTGGGCGGCAATAGTTGCCCCTGTCGCACTGGCCAGCGGTTCAACCGGCTCAGAGGTCGCCATCATGCCCATACGCCCACCAACAACAGCAAAAGCGCAGAAAAAGAACACACCCAGCACCAAAAGCCGACCTTCGGCGCGGCTGCGGGCTTTGTCTTGCATGTTGATGTGACGCAGGCGGATGTTTTCACGTTCAATTGCGTCGGTGTTTTCACCCTTTTCACGAGCAGGAAGAATGCGGGCCAGAGGGCGCAATGGGATGCGGATCATGGAAATTGCTCTCCGGGAAGGGCGGCGTTCATGGTCGAGACGTCCACTGGATTGGTGATCGGCAATAGCGGCTCGGGCGGAAACGCCACCTCGCCGACGCGACCAAACTGGTTCGGGCGCAGGGGCAGCAGGCCCAAACGGTCAAAGTTGATATCGCTAAGTTCAAGCAACCGGTCCGGCCGGTTCAGATAGGCCCATTCAGCCCGCAACACCCGCAGGCGGACCTGTGCCTGACCGATGTTGCGCTGCAATCGCTGGGTTTGGGACAACACCTGTTGCGTGGCATAGTTTTCGCGGTAGGCCCAAAACGCCATCCCAAACACCGCCAGTGCAGTCAGCACATAGGCTATGCCTTTCATCGGGATTCCTTAACCGTTGGCATTCCAAGGCTGGCAGAGTCGATCTCTCCTGCCGACGCATCCGTGCGGATAGCAACCCGCAGCTTGGCCGAGCGCGATCTGGGGTTTTCTTCTAGTTCCTGGTCATCCGGGCCAATGGCCTTGCGCGATTTCAGGGTAAACTGTGGGTCCGGCAGCACGGTTTCCGGCACATAACGACTGCCCCGCCCCTGCGCGCCTGCTCGGGACTGCATAAAGCGTTTGACCATGCGGTCCTCAATCGAATGAAACGTCACAACGGCCAGCATACCACCGGGTTTCAGCGCCCGCTCTGCGGCCATAAGCCCCTGAAACAATTCCTCATATTCTGCGTTCACCGCAATACGAATGGCCTGAAAGCTACGCGTTGCCGGGTGCGAATGCCCCGGCTTTGAGCGCGGCAGACAGCCCTCGATAATCGTTGTCAGTTGTTTGGTGGTCTCAATCGGAGCCAATTCGCGTGTCCGGCAAATGGCGCGCGCAATGCGACGGCTGGCCCGCTCTTCGCCAAAGTGAAACAGGATATCGGCCAGCGTGGTTTCAGACGCGGTATTGACCAGATCGGCCGCAGATTCACCCGATTGCGACATGCGCATATCAAGGGGGCCGTCCTTCATGAACGAAAACCCACGTTCCGCCAGATCAAGCTGCATCGACGACACGCCCAGATCCAGAACGATACCGTCCAGATCGCTGCCGTATTCATCCATCTTGGAAAACACGCCCTGCTGCATCACCAGCCGGTCGCCATATTCTCCTACCCAGTCCTTTGCCATTTCAAAAGCCAACGGATCGCGGTCAACGGCAATGACCTGATCGGCGCCAGCCTCAAGCAGGCCACGGGTATAGCCGCCGGCACCGAAAGTACCGTCGAGCCAGGTGCCAGAAACAGGTGCAACCGCAGCCAGCAAAGGCCGCAGTAGAACCGGAATGTGGGGATCATTTGTGTTTAAGCGGGCCGCAGCAGCCATGCCGTTATGCCTCTCCTACGCCGTCAAGATATTCCATCGGGTCAAAATCATCGGGCAGTTCATCAAGCCAGGCCTCGGTCTTGGCCAATTCGACCGACTCATAGGTTTCGGGCTTCCAGATCTGGAATGTATCACCGGCAGCGATAAAGAACGCTTCGCCATCAAGGCCGATTTTGGCGCGCAGTTTGGCGGGCAGCACAAGCCGCCCGGTCTCGTCAACAGAGGTTGGAAAAGATTGACCATGAAACATGCGTTGCAGAACTTTACGTTCCTGCGAGCCGCGCGGCAAAGCGTCGATTTTGACATCGACACCTTCGATTGCGTCCATGGTATAACACTCAAGGAATTCACGGCGGCGGTCACCATATACAATGACGAGTTCAGGGGCGTCGCCGGATTGCCAGTTGGAATCTCCAGATTCAAGTACACGGCGAAACAGGGCCGGGATTGAGACCCTGCCCTTTGCATCTACCTTGTGGTGGCTTTCACCTCTGAACCTGCGGCCCACTATAACTGTCCCTCACGTCGCGTCCCTGCGAAAAAATATGCCCCCATAAAAATGAAAACAGCGGGTTGATCTGCTGCCACTGATCAACCCGCCGTCCTCGTCCCGCTTTAGCGGGAAGTCCAGCTGCGCGCGCCACCTGGGGGGATGTCTGCTCGCTCGCGCGCCGGATCTCGTTGGTCTGATGAAAGCGAAGCGCCTGTATGAAACCTGCTAGTTTATTATTGTTTCGGGGTCGTTTGGTGCCCCTGCTGTTCCGTTCTCATCCGATGCACTAGGGATGCCATGGGAATTCATGGAGATCAACAAAAATTATTTTGAATTATGAAACCTTGCCCCAAATTTGCCATAAATTTTGGCACGACCCTGCGGGAATTTAAAGAGATATCAGCATATCTAGTGAGCCATAGATACCAAACACCATATAGTGTGCAGATTTTGGGATACATATTTTTTCCCATGATTTCCCAGATATTTTACCATTTTAGCAAAGCATCCGCAATGTTCTTTTTATGTTCTCACCTTAGTGAACTGCGACTCATCCGATTCTGGCAAAAAAGCAATTGATTCGCGCCAAATCATCGGCTTCACCCGGTCGACCTGGTGGATTTAGGGATAGTCCCATCAATTCCCGCACACAGATACATAAGATCAGGTGCATAAGAGAGCGCCGCCAGCTGGTGCCTCTCAGCAATAAGAGGCCCGCACGGATCAGACAATCAGATGAACATACTTTTTTGCCTATGCATTTGCTGCATAGCGGCATTGCTAACGTGTCCATTGTGCAGTCGCAGCATTCGCCTATCTTGTTAGCAAGGAACAACGACATAGCGTCACACAAACAAAAAGGTTTACGACAATGGCTGTAACATCGCACATCTCCGCTTCCGCTCTTGGTCATCCCGTGAACTTTTTGATGGGCCTCACCGAGCGAGCTGCCCAATACATTAATTATCGCAAGACCGTTCGCATCCTGTCGGATCTGAGCCGGGCCGAACTTGAAGACCTGGGCCTTGGTCGCGGCAAAATCGAGCAAGCTGCTCATAAAGCAGTTTACGGCGTCTAAGCGACACAAAGAACACCGAGATCGGGGTCTCTTTCCTCCCGGAAGACCCTGAAACTAGCGGCGGCATTCACCTCCTCCCGGATGTCGTCGCAAAAATTCCCGGCCCTCATGGGTCGACACAGAATACACCTTGGCCTCTCCTCCCTGAGCCCGGGTGTTACAAAGAACGGCAGCACCCTCCTCCCTGGTGCTGCCGTTTTTTTATGTCTGGTGTTCGATCTGTCGGCGTTTGATATAAATGGGACGGACCTGCGGCCCGTCACGATATGTTCCGCCATTTTCCTTTGGAAAAGTATGTTCCGCCATTTTCCTTTGGAAAAGTGCGGTCTGTGCCTCCGGCGGGGATATTTATGGAAATTGGAAAGTGGCTTTAGAACGGGATGTCGTCGCTTGCGGATACAAATTGGGCGACGATCTTTTTGGTTCCGGCCTTTTCAAAGTCGATTTCCAACTTGTCGCCTTCGATTCCGGTGATCGCGCCATAGCCGAATTTTTGATGAAATACCCGTTCGCCAACCGTAAAGCTTGATATGGCCGTCATATCGATCACGGTGTTGCGGGTTTCCTTGGGTTTGGCGATACCACGTTCGCCTGCGCGGTCCTGCATCCGCTTCCAGCCCGGTGAGTTATAGACATTGGTGCTGGCGACCCGTTCGCCGATATTGGATTGGACCGGTTGCGCCATACCTGCAGCCCCAAAACCGCCGCCATAAAGACCGGGTGGTGTCAGCACATCCACATGTTCAGGCGGAAGTTCGTCGATGAATCGCGACGGCAAGGCCGATTGCCATTGGCCAAAGATACGGCGGTTGGCGGCAAAGGATATCGTACACAGTTCCTCGGCCCTCGTGATCCCGACATAGGCCAGACGGCGCTCTTCTTCTTCGCCTTTGGTGCCGCTTTCATCCATGCTGCGTTGGGACGGGAACAGACCGTCCTCCCATCCGGGCAGGAACACGGCGGGGAATTCAAGGCCTTTGGCGGCGTGCAGGGTCATGATCGATATTTTGGCGCCGCCATCGTCTGATTCGTTGTCCATGATCAGGCTGACATGTTCGAGGAACCCTTGCAGGTTCTCAAAATTATCCAGCGCTTTGACCAGTTCCTTGAGGTTTTCAAGACGGCCCGGGCCTTCGGGCGTTTTGTCGTTTTTCCAATGGGCGGTATAGCCGCTTTCATCCAGGATGATTTCGGCCAGTTCTATGTGTGTGACGCCATTTTCCCGCGCCATACGCCTCCAACGGGCGATGCCGTCGACCAGTTTGGCCAACTCAATGCCGCCTTTGCCTTTGATGAGGCCCGATTGCAGCGCAAGACGCGCGCCTTCGATCAACGATGTACCATTTTCGCGGGCGGTTTCGTGAATGGTTTGTTGGGCTTTGTTGCCAAGGCCACGTTTCGGCGTGTTCACAATACGCTCAAACGCCAGATCATCGTCGGGGCTGGTGACGATGCGGAAATAGGCCATCGCATCGCGAATCTCTAGGCGTTCATAGAATCGTGGGCCGCCGATAACGCGATATGGCAGGCCGATGGTCAGGAACCGATCCTCAAATGCGCGCATCTGGTGGGATGCGCGCACCAAAATAGCCATTTCATCAAGGTTAATGGGCCGCATGCCACGGGCGCCACGTTGCATTGATTCGACTTCTTCGCCGATCCAGCGGGCCTCTTCTTCGCCGTCCCAATGGCCGATCAGCCGGACCTTTTCGCCGTCTTTGGCATCGGTCCACAGGGTTTTGCCCAATCGGCCTTGGTTACCGGCAATCACAGCGGATGCAGCGGCCAGAATATGTGGGGTGGACCGGTAGTTTTGTTCAAGCCGCACCACATGCGCGCCGGGGAAATCTTTCTCGAAACGCAGGATATTGCCGACTTCGGCCCCGCGCCAACCATAGATCGACTGATCATCATCGCCAACACAGCAGACGTTTTTATGCCCGGCGGCCAGCAGACGCAGCCACAAATATTGCGCGACATTGGTATCTTGGTATTCGTCCACCAAAATAAAACGGAACCAGCGTTGGTATTTTTCAAGCACATCGGGATGTTGCTGAAAAATTGTCACCACATGCAGTAGCAGATCACCGAAATCGGTAGCATTCAGATCTTTTAGACGCCGCTGGTATTGCGCGTAAAGCTCAACACCTTTGTGATTATAGGCTCCGGCATCCGCCGTTGGCACTTTGTCTGGCGTAAAGGCGCGGTTTTTCCAGCCGTCGATGATGCCGGCCAATTGCCGCGCGGGCCAGCGTTTGTCATCAATATTGGTCGCGGCCACCAACTGTTTCAGCAGGCGCAGCTGATCGTCGGTGTCCAGAATGGTGAAGTTTGATTTTAACCCCACCAGTTCGGCATGCCGACGCAACAACTTCACACAGATGGCGTGGAAAGTGCCCAGCCATGGCATGCCTTCGATCGAGTGGCCCAACATGCCTGACACCCGGTTTTTCATCTCGCGCGCGGCTTTGTTGGTGAAGGTTACCGCAAGGATTTCGTTGGGGCGCGCCGCCCCCGTGTTCAGCAGATGCACAATGCGCGCGGTCAGGGCGCGGGTTTTGCCGGTCCCTGCCCCGGCCAGCATCAACACCGGGCCGTGAATGGTTTGAACCGCTTCGCTCTGGGCGGGGTTCAAACCGTCCAGATAGGGCGTGGGGCGCGCGGCCATTGCGCGCGACGACAGTGAGGCGTTCTCAAACGCATCCATTTCATCAAAACTGCTCATATCGCTTAGCCTAACGGGAATTGTTGGATTAGGAAAGATACGTTCGCTATATGTTCTCGCCCGTACTGCAAGGGGTCAAACCTTGCGCGCGGCCTTTTCATCCAGACCGCCGGTGCCCTCGCGGCGGGCCAGCTCAATCATAACATCGCTAAGCGTCACATCACGCGCCGCCAACATGACCAGCAAATGATAGAGCACATCGGCCGCCTCCGAGGTCAGCCGGTCGCGATCGCCTTTGACGGCTTCGATGATTGCCTCAATCGCCTCTTCGCCAAATTTCTCGGCGCATTTCTCGGGGCCTTTGGCCAGCAACCTGGCGGTCCAACTGCTATCTGGGTCGGCGTCTTTGCGGGTTAGGATTGTCGCGGCAAGGGTTTCAAGTGCGCTCATGTCAGCCTCATCGGGATACCGGCCTCGGCCATATGGGCCTTGGCCTCTTGGATGGTGAAATCACCAAAGTGAAAGATTGAGGCGGCCAAAACCGCGCTGGCACCACCTATGGTGACACCCTCAACCAGATGATCCAACGTGCCAACACCGCCGCTGGCAATAACCGGCACATGCACCGCGTCGCTAATGGCACGGGTCAAAGGCAGGTTGAACCCGGCGCGCGTACCGTCACGGTCCATTGAGGTCAGCAGGATTTCGCCAGCGCCCAGCGCCACGACGTGTTGCGCGAATTCCACCGCGTCAATGCCGGTGGAATTACGGCCGCCATGGGTGAAAATCTGCCATTTTCCCGGCGATACGGTTTTGGCGTCGATGGCAACGACGATGCATTGGCTGCCAAACTGATCCGCGGCCTCGGCGACCACCTCGGGGCGGGCCACGGCGGCGGAATTAAACGAAACCTTATCGGCCCCGGCGAGCAACAGGTCGCGCACGTCTTCGCGCGACCGCACGCCACCGCCAACGGTCAGCGGAATATAACATTGCTCAGCGGTGCGGCGAACCACATCAAACATGGTGCCACGGTTTTCAACCGTCGCCTTAATATCAAGAAAACAAAGCTCATCCGCGCCTGCCGCGTCATAGGCCCGCGCGCTTTGGACCGGATCACCAGCATCTATCAGATCGACAAAATTGACACCTTTGACAACGCGGCCATCGGCAACGTCAAGACAGGGGATGATGCGGGTTTTCAGCATGATGGCTCCGGGTTGTTGGGGACGTCCTAACGGCAAAACTGTGCCGATGCCAGAGACGTGATTTTCCTGACCTGCCGTGTTGTGGCGATTTGGCAGAGTAACATCATCAGGAGCCGGTTTTATGAAATCTATTTTCCTTGCGGGCACGTTGGCGATGAACAGCGCCCTGCCGGCCCTGGCCGCCGAACTGATCCGGGTTGAGACCGCCAAAACCTTACCCGCCGTGATGGACGCGTTAGCCGCCGCAGTCGGCAATGCCGGGGCCAGGGTGTTTGTGCGGGTTGATCACGCGGGGGTGCCGCGAACGTTGGACTAATGCTTGCCGATGCGCAGGTTCTAGTCTTTGGCAATCCCAAATTCGGCAACCAGGCGATGCAGACGGATGCGGTGGCGGGGTTGTATCTGCCGCTCAAGGTGCTTGGATATAAAGATGCCGATGGCAAGGTCTGGCTGGTCTATGAAGACCCTGCCGACATGTTTGAGGATTTGCAAATTCCCAGCGATGCCCCGGTCATTGCCAAGATGCAGGGCGCCTTAAAAAAGCTGACCGGCGTGGCGGCAAATTAGGATTGGTTTGTGGATGCCTGCGCAACCCGTTTGAGGGCGTTGCGTGCAATCAGGATATGAAACGGTAGGATCCCAGCAAGGTACACCCGCCCGCCAAAATTATGCGGGTGGACCCATGTTGCCAGATGCACCCGGCCCGCGTTGGATATGACAGCAACGCGAAAATCCAGATGCCAGTCGTTGAACCCGGCAATCACCTCATGACTGCCCGCAGATTCGACCGGAAAGATGCCAACCTTGTCAGCCGATTCCGGGTCATCAGATTCCGGGTCATCAGATTTCGGGCCATCATTGGACAGGCCAAACGGCGCGGTTACCAAGCGTCAGATGTGCAGCAGAAAGCGGGTCCAACCAGGGAAATCGGTGATGATCTCGGCGGCTTGCCTTGGCCCCATTTCAGCCGCCACGCTGTAGCAATCCAGAAAATCGGTCTGAGAGACACGCGCGTGCAGCGCGCTTGTCGCAGGCAAAGGGCCTGAGGATACGTTTGCAGACATTACAACCTTAGCTCTGCAAAACGCGCAGAACCTCCATGAGATCAATTGACCTCTCCTAAACCGTGCGCGCCGTGATTGGCACACCAGTTAGGCACAGGTAATGGCCAAACTTCGCTGCAAACGTGTTAGATTGGCGCATTCATAAAAGGCGAACAGATATGATTACATTCAGTGACGCGACCAAGGATATTCAAAACCGATTTGGCTGTGGCAAGCTGGCTGAACGGATGGTTCAACACGTGTTTCACCAAGAATTCACCGACAAAGACCGCGCCTTTATCAGCAATGCGATGTTTTTCTTTCTGGCGACTGTGGATGCCAACGGCCAGCCGCAATGTTCCTATAAGGGCGGCGGCAAAGGCTTTGTTAAGGTCACCGGGCCGTCGGAACTGGTGTTTCCGTTCTACGAAGGCAACGGCATGTATATGTCGGCAGGCAACATTGCGGCGATGGGCAAGATCGGATTGCTGTTCGTGGATTTTGAGGGCCAAACCCGGATACGGGTCAACGGCGTCGCGCGCATTGATGATGACCACGCGATGAATGACGAAGTATCAGCCGCCCAGTTGGTGGTGCGGCTGGCGGTGTCGGACATTCATCCCAATTGTTCGCGCAATGTACACAAGATGCAGATGGTCGAGACGTCATCCTATACGCCGAAATCAGACGCTGAAAACGTGGTTGCGGCGCCATGGGGCGAAAGGTTTACGGACGTTTTGCCGGATTTCATGAAATCACGGGATTAAACCGAGACTGCCAAAATAATGTAGGGCGCGCATGTTGCGCATCTTTTGCTCGCCCCAACTTAGCGGGTATCAGCCTTTGATTGCCGCCAAAGCCTCGGCCAGATCAATGGCTCCGTCATAGAGCGCCCGACCTGAAATGGCGCCGTTCAGCGACACGCCGCAATCGCGCAACGCGATCAGATCGGCCAGCGACGACACGCCACCGGATGCGATCACCGGGATCGACACGGCACGCGCCAGATCGGCGGTGGCCTGAATGTTTGGCCCCTGCATCGCACCGTCGCGGTTGATGTCGGTGTAGATGATCGCTGCCACGCCTGCGTCCTCAAATGATCGGGCCAAATCGGTGACCAACACGTCGGTTTCCGTCGCCCAGCCTTTGGTGGCAACACGGCCATTACGCGCGTCGATGCCAACCGCGACCTTGCCGGGGAATTCGCGCGCGGCTTCGCGTACCAGTTCGGGGTTTTCCACCGCAACCGTGCCCAAAATTACCCGCGCCAGACCCTTTTCGATCCATGACGCAATAGTGGCCATATTGCGAATACCGCCGCCCAATTGTGCGGGAACATCACAGGCCGCCAATATCGCCTCAACCGGGGCGGCGTTCACTGGTTCGCCTGCAAATGCGCCGTTCAGATCAACCAGATGTAGCCATTCACAGCCCGCATCAACAAACGCCCGCGCCTGTGCCGCCGGGTTGTCGTTAAACACCGTGGTCTGCTCCATATCCCCATGCACAAGCCGCACGGCCTGTCCGTCTTTGAGGTCAATCGCGGGATAAAGGATCATTTGGGCAACCTTTCGCCTGTTGTTGGCGCGGTATTGCACGGGCACTCGGGAAAATGCAACGCGCCTCGGGGTCAGGGTTGCCAACAGACCAGCATCTGCACCACAGTGGTTGGGAAAACAGGAAGGAAACGATATGAAACATCTTATTTTGGGCGCCGCCCTTGGTCTTGGCTTTGCCAGCGCGGCATTTGCTGCCGATCCAGTCTTTGGCACCTGGAAAACCGCGCCGGATGACAATGGCAACATCGGCCATATTCAGGTCGCGGCCTGCGGCTCTTCGATCTGCGGAACCTTGGTAAAATCGTTTGACGCGAGCGGCAAAGAAATGGCGTCAGACAATACTGGCAAAAAGATCATCTGGGATATGACCGCAGATGGCGACGGCGATTACAGTGGCGGCAAAGTCTGGTCCCCGGATCGCGACAAGACCTATAAGTCAAAAATGCAGTTGAGCGGCAACTCTCTTAACATTCAGGGCTGTGTTATGATTGTATGCCGCGATGGCGGAACATGGACGCGGGTCAACTAGGCCCCGACCTTCAGTTGGTATTGCCCGGATTTAGCGATCCGGACAACCCAAGACCGCTATGGCGTCCATTTCAGGAAATTAGCGATCATCCGCAGCCCGGTATCCTGACTTTTCTCGGGATGGAACTGCATGCCGATCATCGTATCACGGCCAATCACGGCGGTGACATCGCCACCATAATCGACATGCGCCAACCGCTCGGCCGGGTCGGTCACATGAAACTGGTATGAGTGGACAAAATAGGTGTGATCGCCGGTTTTAATGCCGTCAAACACCGGGTGTTCAACATCCAGCACCAGATCATTCCAGCCCATATGCGGCACCTTTAGCGACGCATCATCCGGCACAATCCGCTCAACATCACCCTTGATCCAGCCAAGCCCGGCTGTGTCGGTATATTCACGCCCCCAACTGGCCATCAATTGCATGCCAACACAGATGCCCAGAAATGGCCGGCCTTTAACCTCAACCGCCTCGCGTAGTGCATCAAACAAGCCGCTATGGCCGCGAAGCATTTTTGAACAGGCCGGAAAAGCCCCATCGCCCGGCAACACAATCCGGTCGGCGCGCGCCACAACATCGGCGTCGCCGGTCACGATGACCTCGCCTGCGCCAACCTCGGCTGCCATGCGCTGGAATGCCTTTTCGGCCGAATGCAGATTGCCGCTCTCGTAATCTATAATAGCTGTCAGCATGGCGCTACAACGCGCCTTTGGTTGACGGGACATCGTCAGCTTGGCGCGGATCGGTTTCGACCGCGTCGCGCAGCGCCCGCGCCACCGATTTAAATGTGGCCTCGGCGATGTGGTGGCTGTTGATGCCGTGCAGGCAATCCACATGCAGGGTTATGCCGCCATGGGTCGACATGGCCTGGAAAAATTCGCGCACCAGTTCGGTGTCAAACGTGCCGATTTTGGCCGTCGGCAGGTCGGCATTCCAGATCAGAAATGGCCGTGCCGACAGGTCCAGCGCAACGCGCACCTGCGCATCATCCATTGGCAAAAGACACGATCCATAGCGCCGTATCCCGCGTTTATCGCCCAACGCCTGCGTTAACGCCTGCCCCAATGCGATGCCGACATCCTCAACGGTGTGGTGATCGTCGATATGCAGATCGCCCTTGGCCCGGATCGTCATGTCGATCAGCGAATGGCGCGCCAGCTGGTCCAGCATATGATCAAAGAACCCAATGCCGGTCTGATTGTCATACTCGCCACGACCATCCAGATTGATCTGAACGGAGATATCGGTTTCGGCAGTTTTACGGGTGATCGTGCTGGTGCGCATGGTTTTGGTCCTGTGATGTCTGAACGCGACTTATAGGGTGCCGTTGCCCCGGTTCCAAGCCACCCAATACATCCAAGGCCCCGGCTGTGGCGGCCTGGACGCGCTAAGGGGCTTTGGAATTCGGGCGATGCACGCTAAAACTGCGACATTAGGCAGCTAGGATATTGAAATGTTACGATTCGTGCTTGGTTTGGGCGTTATTCTTCTACTGGCAGGCTGCACCAAAAAGATCGACGTTCACCGCACCCTTGGGCCGGATCAGGCAATATGCCAGTCCACCATTCAACTGCGCAAAGGCAACACCGAACCCACCCGCAAAGACAACAACCCGGCGCGCTGTTTTCTGCAAACCCACGCGCTGCCAACGCCGGAATTGAAACCAAACCCCGAAACACCCAAAGTGCTGCCGGTGACATGGGCACAAACCGCGACCGCCGGTGGGCGTAAATTGCAGCAAAGCGATGCCTATAGCCTGGCCTTTGTTGAAATTGCTGACAGTGGGAAACTCCAGCATCCTCAGCAGCTTAGCGCGCTTACCTCACATCTGCATGCGCTTCAGCAGGCTAAGGTGCAGAACTATGTCATCGCCTTTGTACATGGTTGGCGGCACGACGCGTCGCTGCGCGATGATGACGTGCGCAAGTTCCGCATTCTACTGGGCTATGCCCGCGCTGCGCTAAACACCCGCTGTGTCGATCGGGGCAACTACTGCGATGTGGCGCTGACCGGTGTGTTTGTCGCCTGGCGCGGGCGCAGCATGATCGAACCGATTTTGGTCGCAGATGGAAAACTGAACCCATTCAACATTCTGGTGGCGCCGACGCTTTGGGACCGCAAGGCGCAAAGTGACAGGCTTGCCACCGGTCAGAACCCGCCGTTGGCGTTGGTCATGGACGGGATCCAGCAGCAACTGAAGCTATCGCCGGGCAATCCGAAAAAAGACAAATTCCTGATTGTCGGCCATTCGCTGGGGGGCAACATGCTGGCCAGCCTGATGGAACAAAGGTCGTTGCGGGCGATCAACAGCCCGGCCTTTGGCAATGGCCGCCCGATGGCGCCGCCGCTTGGTGATCTGGTTGTGCTGCTAAACCCGGCTGCCGAGGCCGCCAAATGGACCAGCCTGCAACAGGCCATGCGCAACAAAGTACACCTAAGCCGCGCCGATAATTTTCTGACCTCTACCGTTGACGGCGCGTTGGACGAAGACCTGTGGCGACGGCTGAAACCCTGGCGCGAGATGTTTCCGCTAACCCAGCGGCCAGTCTATATCTCGATCACGGCAACCGCCAATTGGCATGGGTTTGAGCGGCAAAACCGCGAGGTTGATTATGACAGCGCCACCGGGGTGTTGTTTCCGCTGTCCAGATGGTTGGCGGGCGCCAGAACACCCGAGGACAAACAAGCAATCGGTCATCTGGTGCCCGATTATCGCACTCAGACAACGTTGAACGGGCCAACAATTGGGGCAACGCATGAGCTTAGTGTCAATCAAAGTGCCGGGAAACGCGCCAGTTATCAACGCAGCGCAACCCCGACCCTGTCGCGCTGTGATGCCGCCAATGGCTGGTTGCTGGCTGTGCGCCGCGACCAGCAGGCAAATGACTGGACCTATGGCGATGCCTGGGATTACGGGTTGTCCCCCCGCGAGGCAGACGGGCGGCTTGAGGCGGCGGAAAACATCGCGCGTAGTGTTAATCCGGCGTCGATCCAATGGCGTCATAGCCTGAACCTGCGCCGCCAGCGCGACCTATGGTCTGTGGTGTCAGGGCGCAGTCCGTTTTGGAACGTGCGTGCCATGGACACCGCCATTCGCCAACATGCCGGGTGGGTGAATTATCCGATGTGGTGTGCGTTGAACCAGCTGGTTTTGGACGATGTTGTCAGCCCTAGGCCGCTGGATGACAACGTTAAGGCCATCCTGGAGGTCGGGTTGGCCGCCGATCTGCAATAGGCCAAATGCGATGGGCGAGCGGCGCATAGGGATTGCACCTGCGCGCGCTGCGTGTCAGCGTGGCCCCAGACAAATCTGAGGGCTATCATGACCACCTGCGTCTTTATCCAAATCCGTTGCAGACCCGGCACCACCTATAAGGTCGCCGAGGAAATCGCCCTGCGCGAAATCCATTCCGAGCTATATTCAACCAGCGGTGATTTTGATCTGCTGATGAAGCTGTACATCCCGGCCACCGCCGATGTTGGCAAATATATCAACGATCAGTTGTTGGATATTTCCGGCATCGAACGATCGCTGACCACGATGACCTACAAGGTATTTTAGACGCTAGGCGTATCCAGTTGGATTTTCACCACCTAAACTGGGCGCTCTCTAAATCACCAGATCCAGCGGCAGATCGGTAATATCGCGCAGCCGCTTGCCTTGAATCATGGTTTCCACCGATTCCAGACTGTCGCGGTTTTGTTCCCTTAGCACCGTCAAAAGCTCATATAATGCAAAGTGATAGACGCAATCTATATCTCCTGTCCCCAACGCAATTGCGGCAATCCGCGACGGCGTAGGTTCGGCGGTAACCGCCACGATATGGGGCAACGCACCCTTGCGGTTGCGGATCAGGTTTAATGCCTCGGACCGGGTATTTTGCACGCGATCACTGCGGATCGTCAGTTTGCAACTGATTGAGGCATGCAGAAACGGCAGCGCCATATTGGCACTGCGCAGCGGGCTGTAAATACCAACCGAATTGTCGACATAGCCCGCCAGCCGGTTGATGGCAGTATCCGGGTCGGGCGCGCGTATCACCACCACATCCGGTTTGATCAGATAATCGCCACCAAGCAGAATTTTCAGCTCTTTGTTATGCGCCGACATCAGTCGCAGGTCCTCAAGGTGGGAAAACTGCTCAAACTCGGAAATTTCGCGATTACGTGCCACGTCAAAACGACCGGGGCGCATATGGGCCAGATCAGTCAGGCAAAGCCGTACAAATTCGGCGCATTCAATTTCAAACAACGATCCCGCCTGTTGGCCGGGCAATTTCTTGCGCCGCTCGGCCGTCATGCCGATTTGCGCGATCAGACCGGCGGAAATCTCGCGGCTGGCCTTGTTGGAAATGTCGGCAATGCTGGGAACACCGTTGTCATCAACGGTGATCGGCCCGGTCAGACAGCGTCGCAGGAACTCGGCTCTGCGCTGCGCCAGGGTGCTCATCAGGCGACAATGCGAAAGGATTTTCGGGCTTTCAGGCAGGCCGAAATACGTTCGGCCACAGCACAGGCAACCGGCGGTGGAAAGGCGTTGCCAACCTGTCGATAGGCGTTGGTTTTGGCACCGGTGAAATGCCAGTCATCGGGAAAGCCCTGAATGCGGGCAACCATTTTCACGGTCAGGCGCGGCATGCCGGTATGAGACGCATCCGGCGCCTCTGGGGCGATGGTGCGCCCCTCAACGCCCAACGCCGCCCAGGCCTTGCGCGACCGCGTTGGCCCCAGATCCGGGCCGCCATGTTTCTTTGAGCCGCCAACAATGGTCGGCGCGATCTCGTCCGCCTGCGCCATCCAGGCCTCTGCCCCCCGCCAGCCACCGGCCTTCATCAAATCGCCCAGCGTTTCGCCAACCGATGGCGGATTATGCGGCAGCGCCTCGGGCCAGCTAAAGCCGTCAGCGCGGTCTTTTTGGATGGCGACAATCACCACCCGTGGGCGCAACTGCGGCACACCAAAGTCGGATGCATTCAGCAACCGCCAATCGGTTTCATAGCCCATCTTTTGTAATTTACCTTTAAGATGCTCGCGATAATCGTGAAACACCGCATCCAGAAAGCCGCGCACGTTTTCGATCATCACGGCTTTGGGCCGGGTTGCATCCACAATTTCAAGCGCATCATCAAACAAATTACGTTCGTCATCACGGCCCAACTGCTTGCCTGCCACCGAAAACGGCGGACAGGGTAGCCCGCCTGCCAGCAGATCAATCCCTGCAAAATCATGCGCTCTTTCCTTAAAATCACGCACGTCTTCTTCCAGAACCGTCCAGTTTGGGCGATTGTGGCGCAGGGTATTGCAGCAATGTTTGTCAATTTCGACAAGCGCCGAATGGTCAAATCCAGCACTCTCAAGGCCAAGCGCCTGCCCACCTGCCCCTGCGCAGAGTTCGATTGATGTCAGCATTTGGCCCGCTCCGTTTTGATCATTCAATACAACAGCGGCTGATGGTTCAACACCCGTCTTGATCATTGTTATTTGTTCCCAATTTGTTCTTACTGCTATTGCCGATAACGGGCAAGCCGTTGTGAACATTTGGGCCTCTATCTTAGATGACTTGCGACCGTCCGGCCCTTAGGCTGGGTCAAAACCCCAATTCGGAAAGGTCAGAAGCTATGCGCAAACTTCAATCCCAAGGGGTGCATCACATCACCCTCACCGGTGCAGATCGCAAAACCTCGATTGATTTCTGGGAGGGCGTGCTCGGCATGCCGTTCATCTTTGATCAACCGAATCTCGACAATCCCAAAGAGGGCCATATCTATTTTGATCCCGGCGACGGCCGGTTGATCACCGTGTTCACCAACGAGGACCGCAAACCCGAACCCTCGCGCACCCCAACCGATATTGGCTGTGTGCATCATATCGCGTTTTCGGTCAGTCAGGCGACATTCCGGCAGGCCGTTGAGCGGCTGGATGAACGTGGCATCAAACATTCCGGCCCCAAAGATCGCGGGTTCATGGATTCGATTTATTTCAACGACCCGCTTGGATTTCTGGTTGAGCTGGCCTCGTACCGGTTTGAGCCGCCGTTTGGCTGCAACCATGCCGATGTGATGATCACCGCGCACCGCATTCGGGTGGCCGAGGGGGATTACAACATTCAGGAAAAACACTTGGCCGACGCGATTGAACAATTGGTGGAACGGCGACAAGGCACGTTATCGGACGATCGCACCCCTAAAAACCCGTATTAGGAATGTAGAAATACAAAAAGGCCCCTGATTTCTCAGAGGCCTTTTTGATTGGAGCGGGCGAAGAGATTCGAACTCTCGACCCTAACCTTGGCAAGGTTATGCTCTACCCCTGAGCTACGCCCGCTTCCTTGGGTGAGGCGTTACTAGGTCGGGATGGCGCGGGTCGCAAGAGGTAAATTGCGAATTTTCAGGATAATTTATTTGGACAAGCGACGATGGTCATATTTGTTCAATTTCCAAGGGAAATGCCGGGCTTTAAAATATCGAAATGGCGATAACGCCCAAGGACGCCGTCAGCAAATAAACCAATGTGATCACCGATCCGACCAAACGGGCGTTTGGAACCTGTGGATTGCAGCCCAACCCATAGGCATGCAACAGGCGACCAACGACAAATGCCAGCCCAAGACCGTGAACGATCCAGCCAGAAGCGCCCTGCAATTCGATTGCCAGCAGCAATATCAGGGCAAGCGGCGCGTTTTCGATCAGGTTGGCATGGACGCGAATCGCCTTGAACAACGCCGGGACATCGCCGTCACCGGTTGAAACCTTATGTTCCCGACGATTTCGGCTGGCATGGACGGACAGGTACAATGTCAGCAGGCCGACAATCCCCATATAAATCGGTGAGATAAGCGGAGCGTTGATCATCGGTCTTCCTTTATGAGGCGGCACTGTCGGTTTCATTGGTAAACCGAAGCGGCGGTAAAATTGCGTCCAGCAGTCCAGAATCGGTAATATCAATTTGCCCTCTGGCGTCTGACAACGCCAGACTGGCAAACCCGTGTATCAATGACCAGATCATCAGCTCATTGGTTGCGGCGCCCTCAGGGCCGTGGGCAATCGGCGCACAGATATCGCGCAACACATCCAAAGCAGCCGTGGACGCCCTGATGAGGTCGGGGTCATCGTATTTGCGTTCAGCACCGCCGAACATCATCTGAAACCCGGATCATCAATGACTGGCCTCTCGGCGATGCACGCATCGCCTGCCAGCTGAGAGATCGGCTTTTACAACTCAGAATGCCCTCACACTGCCCTTGATAAGCGAACACCGGACATCGCATACTTTGGCCATGCGTTGATACGAAAAGCGGCATCAACACACACCAGATGCATCTTAGCAAAGCCGCAAACCTGCCCTAAAAAGCAGGACCATTTCATATAGTATGTGCGCACGGGAAATATTGCCGCCCACGCCGTTGGATGATCCAGTCATTTGCGCTGACTTTTTCTGCCGTGACCTTGCGGATCTATCTGCTGATTTTCGCGTTGAACGGTTTTGAATATGCCGAGGCGTCGGTCTATCTTGGCTGGATCTGCTGGGTGCCCAACCTAGTGTTTGCGGAATGGTATTTGCGTCGCAAAGACGTATGTTTTTCCTTACCGGCACTTGGGGCTGCAATGTCAGATGCCTCTGGCGGAGGTATTTTGGACGAGAAGAAATTGGGGACAGAGTTGCAAAATCCGCCGCCAATTTTGGATTTTTTACTCAAATTCGACCAATAGATCCTTGGCATCGATCTGGGTACCCGGTTGCACATGCACCGCCTTAACGGTTGCGTCGCGTTCGGCGTGAATGCCGGTTTCCATCTTCATGGCCTCGATAGTTAGCAACAGATCACCCTGTTTGACGTCGGCCCCCGCCTGCACCGCAACGCCAGCCACGACACCCGGCATTGGCGCGCCGATGTGGTCGGCGTTACCGGCTTCGGCCTTGGGGCGTTGCACGGTGGTTGATTTTACCAGACGATCCGGCACCCGGATCACCCGCGGTTGGCCATTGAGTTCAAAGAACACTTTGACCTCGCCGTCTTCGCCAGTTTCGCCTACTGCCTGCAGACGGATTTCTAGTGTTTTGCCGGGATCGATTTCGGCGCTGATTTCTTCGCCCGGCTGCATGCCGTAGAAAAACGTATGCGTCGGCAGTGTGCGCACCGGGCCATAGCTGCGGTGGCGGCCCATATAGTCGAGGAACACCTTGGGATACATCAGATAGCCATTCAGGTCCTCGTCATCAATCTTACGACCCTCTAATTGCTTGCTGAGATCGCGGCGCTCGGCCTCAAGATCGACCGGGGGCATGCTTTTGCCCGGGCGTTCGGTGTTTGGTTTCTCACCTTTCAGCACTTTGGCGACGATCCCGGCTGGAAAGCCCCCGGGAGGTTGCCCCAAACTGCCGCGCATCATGTCGATGACACTGTCGGGAAAGGCGACGTCGTGACCGGGGCCTTCGACCTGCGCGCGGGTTAGCCCTTGGGATACCATCATCAACGCCATGTCGCCCACCACTTTGGAACTGGGCGTGACTTTGACGATATCGCCGAACATTTGGTTCACGTCGGCATAGGTTTGCGCCACCTCATGCCAGCGTTCCTCAAGGCCGAGCGAGCGCGCCTGGCCTTTCAGGTTGGTGAACTGACCACCGGGCATTTCGTGCAGATAAACCTCGGACGATGGCGCCTGAAGGCCGGATTCAAACGCGGTGTACTGGCCGCGTACCACCTCCCAATAATCCGAGATCTCGCGGATGGCACTGATGTCCAGACCGGTATCGCGGTCGGTGTGGCGCAGGGCCTCAACCACCGCACCCAATGTCGCCTGCGAGGTGTTACCGCTGAGCGCGTCCATGGCGCAATCAACCGCATCAACACCTGCCTCAGACGCCGCAAGGATGGTTGCGCTGGCGACGCCGGCGGTGTCATGGGTGTGGAAGTGGATCGGAAGGCCAACCTCTTCTTTCAAGGCCTTAACAAGGCGATAGGCGGCGGTTGGTTTTAGCAGGCCAGCCATGTCTTTCAGGCCCAGAATATGTGATCCGGCGTCGCGCAGTTCTTTGCCCATTGCCACATAATATTTCAGGTCATATTTGGCGCGATCCGGGTCAAGGATATCGCCGGTATAACAGATCGAGCCTTCGCAAATCTTGTTGCTGTCAAGGATCGCATCCATAGAGACGCGCATGTTTTCAACCCAGTTCAGGCTGTCAAACACCCTAAACAGGTCGATACCGCTGTCGGCGGATTGGCGGATGAATTCGGCCACCACGTTGTCGGCATATTTGGTATAGCCAACACCGTTTGAGCCGCGCACCAGCATTTGCGTCATCACATTGGGCATACGTTCGCGCAGATCGCGCAGGCGTTGCCACGGGCATTCCTGCAAGAACCGGTAGGCCACATCAAACGTCGCCCCGCCCCAGCATTCCACCGAGAACAGTTGCGGCAGATTGGCGGCATAGGCCGGGGCCACTGCGATCATATCAATCGAGCGCATGCGCGTCGCCAGCAGCGACTGATGCGCATCACGCATGGTGGTATCGGTGATCAGCAACTGGCGCTGTGCCTTCATCCAGTCGGCAACCGCCTGCGGGCCTTTTTGTTCCAGCAGGTTGCGGGTGCCCATCATCGGCTCGCCGCGCGATTCTGGGATTCTGGCGGCCTTGAGATCATCCGCCGGGCGCACGCGGCCCTTGGTTTCTGGATGTCCGTTGACCGTGATATCGGCGATATAGGTCAGCACTTTGGTGCCACGGTCACGACGACGGGCGAACTGAAACAGCTCGGGCGTCTCGTCGATGAACCGGGTGGTGTAGGTGTTGTCCAGGAATGTCGGGTGCTTCAGCAGGTTTTCGACAAAGGCGATATTCGTCGACACACCGCGAATACGGAATTCACGCAACGCCCGGTCCATCCGTGCAATTGCCATTTCGGGTGTCGGTGCTTTGGCCGTGACCTTGGTGAGCAGCGAATCGTAATAGCGCGTAATGACGCCGCCCGCATAGGCGGTGCCGCCGTCCAGACGGATGCCCATGCCGGTGGCCGAGCGATAGGCGGTGATGCGGCCATAATCGGGGATAAAATTGTTCTGCGGATCCTCAGTCGTGATCCGGGTTTGCAAGGCGTGGCCGGTCAGGGTGACGTCGTCCTGACTGGCTTTGCCGGTGGCTTCGGCGATGGTTTTGCCCTCGGCGATCAGGATCTGGGCGCGCACGATGTCAATGCCGGTGACCTCTTCGGTGACGGTGTGTTCGACCTGCACGCGGGGGTTAACCTCGATGAAATAGAATTTTCCGTCGGTCATATCCATCAGGAATTCGACCGTTCCGGCGCATTCATAATCGACATGGGCACAGATTTTGCGGCCCAATTCGCAGATCTCAATACGCTGTTCGTCGGTCAGATAGGGCGCAGGCGCGCGTTCGACAACCTTTTGGTTGCGCCGCTGCACCGAACAATCACGTTCAAACAGATGATAAAGACCACCATGTTTATCGCCCAACACCTGCACTTCGACGTGCCGGGCGCGGGTGATCATCTTTTCCAGAAAACCTTCGTCGTTGCCAAATGCGGCCTCGGCCTCGCGGCGGCCTTCGAGCACCTTTTCCTCGAGCTCTTCTTCGCACTCAATGGCGCGCATACCGCGACCACCGCCGCCCCAGCTGGCCTTGAGCATCAGCGGATAGCCAACTTTGGCGGCCTCGGCACGCGCCACGTCCATGTCATCGCCCAGAACCTCGGTCGCCGGGATAACCGGCACGCCTGCGGCCATTGCCACGCGGCGTGCGCTGGCCTTGTCGCCAACGGCGCGCATGGTTTCGGCCCTTGGACCAATGAACACGATACCGGCCTGGGTGCAGGCATCAACGAAATCGGGGTTTTCCGACAGCAGGCCATAGCCAGGATGGATCGCATCGGCGCCACATTCCTTGGCGACGCGGATTATTTCCTCAATACTCAGGTAGGCGGCGACCGGCCCCATCCCGGCCCCAATGCGGTAGGCTTCGTCGGCTTTGAACCGGTGCAGGCCCAGTTTGTCCTCCTCGGCAAAGACGGCCACCGTGCGTTTGCCCATCTCGTTGGCAGCGCGCATGATGCGAATGGCAATTTCACCGCGATTGGCGATCAGGATTTTGTTGAATTCAGTCATTAGGGCCTCGAAGGTCAAAGCTGGATTTGGCAGTCAGGATAATGCGGGTGCGTCCGTAATGAGGGCGCAAGACGGCAAAGTCATAAGCAAAAGCGGCGTATTTCGTCTTTTCGGCGTGTGCAACTGGGTCTCCTTGTTGCGGGTCGACGATCACAGCCGCGCGGTGGGCAAGGTGTTCAATGCTATTGGCTCGGGTAGATCCGCCAGTGTTCTGGCGCCCAATTGCCCCATATTTGAAATCATATCCTGTGACAGCATGTGGATCAGATGGGCCGGACCATCCGGGCCAATCGCCGCCAATGCAAAGTGGAACGCGCGTCCCAGCATAACAAAATCAGCGCCAAGCGCCAATGCGCGTAAGATATCAAGACCGCCCTCAATGCCACTATCAAATATCAACGGCAGTTTGGTGGCGGCGCGGATGGCGGGCAGCACCTCGATGGTGGCGGGTGTACCGTCAAATTGACGGCCAGCGTGGTTAGACACCCATAATGCATCCATTCCCATCGCCTCAAGCGTTGGCGCATCATCGGCGCGCATCACGCCTTTGACGATCAGCGGGCCGTCCCAGTGATCGCGCAGCCATTTGGCGTATTCCATATCTGGCGATGTGCGCAGCAGATACCCAACATGCGCGGTCGGCGACAGCGCCTGTGTATTGTCGGTGTATTTGTCCAGCGTGCGAATATGTGGCATGCCCGCCAGTGCCATGCCCATCGCCCAGGCCGGTCGCGCCAGAACCTGTGCCAACAGACGCGGTGTCAGGTGCGGCGGTTGCGTTAGCCCGGACCGAACCTGGCGTTCGCGACGCGAGGCCACCGGCACATCAACCGTTAACACCAGCGTTTTGAACCCTGCCCCGCGGGCGCGATCCAGCAGATCGCGGCGAATGTCAGGGTCTTTGGGTGGATAAATCTGAAACCACGCGTGGTCCCCCAAATGTGGTGCCAGATCTTCGGGCATCTGTGCGGCAACATTGGACAGGGTATAAGGCAGCCCGGCCTTGGCGGCGGCACGGGCCAAATGGCCCTCGGCATCAGGCCACATCAGCCCGGACATGCCAATCGGCGCCATGCCAATCGGAGCCAGATAGGAGTGCCCCAGAAGCTGCGTGCTTAGGTCAACGGTTTGTTCGCCGTGCAATATCGAGGGCAAAAAACCGACCTGATCCAGCGCCGCGCGATTGCGCGCCTTTGCGGCCTCAACCCCGGTGCCACTATCGAGAAATTCCCAAACGAATTTCGGCATCCGCTTTTGCGCACGCTGTCTAAGGTCTGCAACACCCTGGTATCTACTATTTAGGTCCATATGCTGCATTTGCAGCATTACGGCGCAAAATGTCCAGCCTACAGTTTTGATGAAATGACCCCGGTGGCAAACCCACCCATGCGCAATTCGCCAAATAACCGCTGATTTTCAATCTTGGGGCAACGGTCCTGAATGACGGTAACACCGCGGGCTTCGGCCTTTGCCGTCGACTCAGTGTGGGTAACGCCGATCTGCATCCAGATGGTGCCAAGGTCGGGAAAAAGCGCCAGCGCCTCATCAACGATGTCCGGCACCGCCTCGGAGCGGCGAAAAATATCGACCATATCAACCGGCCCGTCAATATCGGCCAATGATCCAACCACAGTACGCCCATAGAGCGATTCGCCCACCGACATTGGGTTGACAGGAATCACATGAAACCCTTTGAGCCAAAGATAGCGGGCCACAAAATTGCTGGGCCGCACCGGATTCAGCGAAACCCCAACCATCGCTATGCGATTGCTGCGGGTCAAAACATCTCTAAGAAGTGTGTCAGAATAGTCGGTCATTGCACCACCCTATCGACATGGATGGCAAGAAAAAAGCGCCCAGGAATAAAAACCTGAGCGCAAAGGTGCGGAACGAGGGACAGTGTAAGGACCCACGAGAGTTCCTGCCCGTGGTCTGCTAAGGATGTAGGCACCGTTTGTGCCAGTTTAAGACCTGATCGCGACCATGTGATGAAATCGGCGGCTATTGGCCTAAATACCCTGCATTACAGGCGTAAAACGGCCGGCCAATTGTGGTTGGCACGTTCAATATTGCCGTCAATATCGCGCAGCCAGACATGTCGTGTTGCCAGATCATGGGTCAGGAACAATTTGTTATCGTGGATGCGCCAGGCATAGGGATTGGTGGTCAACGCATCGCCAATAGACATCGCATAGGCGCAGTACCCGCCATAACGCGGTGCAAACGCCCAGGGGTCTGATTCAAACGCAATGCGGTTGCTGGCCGTGGAAAATTGCCAGATCGCGCCTTTCCACATCACCGCCTGATTGCGTTTACCAATGACTGGCTTGCTGTCAGTGAAATAGCCCACCGGGTCAAATCCGTTGATCGCCACCCCATCGGGCGCAAAGACCATCGGCGATGTCGCAAAGCTAGGGCTGGCCAATAGCGACACCGGAAGTGCTGCAAGGCTGGCTAGGATTTGGCGACGGTTGGGCATGAGTGTTCTCTGGTGTGGGCGTTACCGAATAGACAATGGCCGTTTCAATGCCATCTGAAAACCCTGTTGAACGAGGTTGTGAGCGGGACCACCAAAGCTGTGAAGCTTTGTTACAAGCCTGTGAAAGCAAATCGGCGAGCGACGAACCCGACTACTGTCAGAAGTATAACGGCCTAGCCAACTGATTTATCAGCATTTACCGCGACATCACATCGCGGCCAAACGCTTGGATCCTCAAAGGTTTGGGTGCCCGACTGCCAAGGCAGGATCGCGGCAACCTTTTGGCTGCCGCTGAAAACCCGTTGTTTGGCGCGAAATGTGTCAGCCAAACCAAACTTGAATGACCGAATTTCGCCCGCCCTACCCGACCCGTGACGCATAAAGCGCGATGGCCGCAGCGTTGGACACGTTCAGCGACCCAAATTCACCGCCGGCGTAAATCTTAACCAAATGGTCCACGGTTTCTTTGGTCCTTTCGCGCAGCCCCGGCCCTTCGGCGCCCAAAACCAACGCGATCGCGCGATCGGTGACCCCGGCAACCGCCGTTTCGATGGTCTGCTCGGCCTCGCCGTCCAGCCCAAGCACCAGATAGCCCATATTCTGTAGTTCAATGATGGTATCGGCCAGATTACGCACCCGCAGATACGGCTGACGTTCCAGCGCGCCACTGGCCGCTTTTGCCAAAGCCCCGGTTTCAGGTGCTGAATGGTGGCGCGTGCCAATCACCGCAGATGCGCCCAGCACCTCGGCCGAACGCAGAATCGCGCCAACATTATGTGGGTCGGTCACCCGATCCAACAGAATCACCCGCGGTGCGGCGGCCCCGATACAGACCTCAGACAATGATCCCCATTTTAGGGACTTAACTTCGAGCACCACACCCTGATGCACCGACCCTGGGTCAATTGGCGGTTTGAAATGACGCGGATCAACCATTTCCGGCTCAATCCCGGCAGCAGTTACCGCGTCTTCCAGCTTGGCCAACGCATTTCGGGTCACTATTAGCTGCAGTTTTTCGCGTTTTGGGTTCAAAAGAGCATCGCGCACCGCGTGCAACCCGAACAGCCAGACGGTGTCAGGGCCAGCTACTTTGCGGGCCTGTTCCTTTTCAATAATCCATTTAGGTTTCTTCATGGCTGTGGTCCTTATCCTTAGCTTTGCACAACTGACCGCGATTTCCGCGATTTTCCTGTTGACGCCCGTTTGAGGCGCTTGTAACCACGCCTTCACGTTGGGTGCAATGCGCACCCGATTGTGGGCGACAGGCCGCAAGGTGTGGCAGGGGACTGTAACTCCCTCGCGGAGACGCACGCCTGGTTCGATTCCAGGGTCGCCCACCATCCTACCCAACCTATTGGTAAATATGAAGATATCCAGTATACTGAAGGCAGGATGGGCCGATTTTCGGTACCCAAATCTATATTTTCGGTACCGAGCATGCCAACTGACAAGATTCCATACCTCCTATTTGAGCGCGGCAGATACTACTATCAGCGTAAAGTCCCCCTCGGTTTTCAAGATGTGATCGGCACCAAAAAGTGGCGAGAACCTGCAGGTGCAGACTATCTGTCAGCCGTTGATAAAGTCCGTGCTCTCTCCAAGGAACATACTGCCCTCCTTGCCCGCGTAAAAAACCCTGACGAACGTCGTGATCACAAGACTAAGACTCGACGACGGCAAGAACAGGAACTGGGGGTCAAAAATGATATCGAAGACGAAGTTTATCGTAAATGGTTGAAAGCCAACGACATGGAAGACCCCGGGTTCTTTGGTGAGGACCCGATCTCAATTGAGCTTAACGCCGAAATTCATGCGCGACCTTGGGTAAGTGCTGCCAGTTTTTTAGAAGCGCTGGAATCGAGCCGTGTTGTCAAACCTAATGTTCCCAGCCTTCGTCGGTTCATCGACTACATCGATTGCTCAGAAACAATAGGCTCTTCGGTTCGACTGACGTTCCCACCGTTTCCAGAGTACAAGGCGGAACTGGCGACTGCCAGCGACAAGGTTAAGGCGACTATTCGCCTTTCCCCACGTTTACCGTTACCGATGGACGACGACGAGTTTCACGACGGTCTCGTTGCTATACTAAATATACACTTTGGCCCCACGATAACTCCGCCCACCGACCCAGAGGATCGGGACGAGTTTGACCTCGCCAAGCAAAGGCTGGAACGGAAGATCGCTCGGGTAGCGCGTTCCCCCGACACCATCACAAAAGTTGCGGAACGATACTACCGATTTGCTCAGGTCAGGGATAAAACAAAGGACAAGTATCGGCGAACGATCAACCGCTTAACGGCGGAGGTTGGTGATCTACCAATTCAGCATCTAACCGCTGCCACTTTACGTCAGTACCGCGACAAGCTGACGACGAATAAGAGCCTCCCCTCCACAATTCGGGCGGATTTCACGCCAGTAATCGGCCTTCTTGGATACGCCGTGGATGAGGGATTGATCGATCTTTCACCGATGGCTGGCGTCAAACTGCAGAAAGAGAAACGTGCGATCGAAGAAATGAAATGGCTTCCGTTCGAACCGGATGAGATGGTGCGCATCTTGGCAGCCGTTGAAGATATATGGGGACAACCGACACTGGGCCTCAGCGACGCGCGCCGTCAGGCGCTGCAGATGGCTATCCGAGTGCTCGCATATACATCCATGCGCCCAGCGGAATTTATGGCGTTGCGTCCAGAAGCAGTCGATGATCACTGTATCCGAGTAGAAGGTGGGAAGACCAAATCCGCATGGCGGGTCATTCCTCTCCATCCCAAAATCGCCGATTTTCCTGAATGGCTGAAAGCTGGAGGGTTAGAGGTCTTCGCCAATGGGGAAACCGGCGAGGCGCAGTCTGATCCAGTTACTCCTGTGCGCCATAACTTCACGCGACTGATCCGCAAAAAAATGGCCCCACCGATCAACCATCCAAAAAAGGCACTGTACAGCCTTAGAAGTACCTTCCAGAACGCCTTACGGCGTGCAGGTGCTCCGATTGCGGTACGGCGAGCCATACTGGGCCACGTTGAAAGCGGTGCGATGCGACATTATGACGACGGACCTGAGTTCGAAGAGTTGAAGCGCTGGATCGAACTTGCCGATCCAACTGAGGCGTACAGAGCTGGCAGCGAAAAATAATCGCATTCACAGCCCAATAGGATCGCATTAACGCTGACATGGTCGCAGGCTTCATACTCCGCCAAGGGCAAACCCATCAGGGCATCAATATCGGATACCAAACGCTGACCTATGGTTTTGGGTTTGGCCGCGTAACCTGTCGCCCTGACATGCTAAACACTTCGCTTCCAGATGGGCGTTCAAATCATCAAAGCTGTCATGGCGCGGCGCGGGGACCATGAAGTTGCGGCGGCTACGGCGCACCGCGACTGTGTTTCATGCTCTTGACCGCGTGCTCAAATACACAGACGATGCCTTCGAGTCAGCAGAAAGATGCGAAGACAAGATACGCAAAGACGGAAACTGGAACGCGTTTCGCGGTGAGTGACTTCGATCTTTCGTCACGAGGAAACCCCGGCACGTATCACGCTTTATATACTTCCCCCGTCAGGGAAGGATTTCAGACTCGCATGCTCTGCTGCCAACGTTCTTGGCAGATTGGAAATAGAGCGCTACCATATAAGGATTGGAATCGATCTTTATCGCGGGACGCCCGTTTGGTTCCGGCATTTCATCAAAGTTGATAATCAGGAGTTCCCTATGGGCGAAGACATCAAATCCTTAACCAAGAAGAACGACGATCTGGAAAAGCGGCTTAAATTGGCCGAGGCCAAGATCAAGGCACTGGCCGACAATATGACTAATTCCAAGGACATTAAGAACTACATGTTAGTCGTGAATCGTGAAGCGACTGACAGGAAAAAAGGGATGGATCGTATTGAGGAGCTATTCAGGAAAAAGGCCGAAGCCCAAGCGAAGGAATGGGAAAAGGAAATGGAAAAGAACACAAAAGACAGTGTCAGAAAGACCGAATTTTTAATTATTGATGCACGTCTTAAAGCAGTCGAGGCAATGGTGCGAACTTTGTCCAAATAGGGCCGCTATACAAGCATATCCAGCTCGTCGCCCTAAGTGTTCCATCCCGTAGGCTTTGTTGCACAAATCAGTTGTGGGGATTCATGTTGTGAATCCAGCGTGATAGATGGAGGTCATGAGCAGCTGGGCCTCTTCCAAATATAAGACCACGAATTGTAAGCATCAGCGCTGCACCCGATCAAGCGACGTTTTTCGCACGGAGGGCTTCGGTCTCGGCTTTTCGTGCATCGATCATGGCCTGATATTCCCATGGTAGGAGCTCGCCGATGCGGTTGGCGGGATGGTCTTGGATGCGCTCCAGCACCCATGCAAGCCAAGCCTCTGGATTTACGCGGTTGAGTTTGCAGGTCTCGATCAGGGTATAGGCGATGGCGGCTGATTTACCGCCCGCTTCCGAGCCCATGAAGAGATAATTTTTTCGGCCTAATGTGACGGGCCGCACGGCGCGTTCGGCGGTGTTATTGTCCAACTCCAGGAAGCCGTGATCCAGATAGGGCCTCGCCTTGGGCAGACGGGTCAGCGCATATCTGATGGCCTTGGCCAGTGGCGTCTTGCCGGAGAGTTTACCCAACTGCGCCCTGAGCCATATCTCCAGATCATCAAAGATGGGCTTGGCGTATTCCTGTCGCAGGGCCACGCGCTCTTGGGGCGATTTGAACCGCGCCTGCTTTTCCACCTCGTATAGCTTGGCAATGCGCTCAATGGCTTCCCCCGCCACGGGCAATTGATAGCTTTCGAAGACTTTCACGAACTCACGGCGGATATGAACCATACAAGCCATCTCCGTCACCCGTCCTGTGCGATAGACATCGTTGTAGCCTGCATAGGCATCCGCATGGGCAAAGCCCTGATATGTTTGCAGATGTTGACTGGGATGCTGTGCCTCCCGGCTGGTGGAGAACTGATACCAAGCCGCAGGCGGCGACGTACTGCCCCAAGGCTTCTCATCTCTGGCATAGACCCACAGTCGTGCGGTTTTGGTCTTGTTGCGCCCCTTGCCTTTGCCTTTTTGCAGCAGTTTGACGGTGGTATCATCCATGAAGATGGCTTGACCTGCCAGCACATGATCGCGGATTGCGTCTGACACCCGCTCCAACAGCTTGGTGCATTTACCAACCCATGAGGCCAGAAGTGAGCCGCTGAGCTCGATGCCTTGGTTCTCAAACATCTGGCTCTGACGATACAGCGGCAGGTGATAGCCGTATTTGCAACATAAGATATGGGCCATCAGCGCGGGGCCAACAAAGCTCTTTGGAATAGGACGCGATGGCATCTCAGCCTGTGTGATCATCTCACAGCAGGTGCAGGCCAGACGCGGGCGGATGATCTGGTTGACGATGTAATGGCCGGGCACATATTCCAGTTCTTCCATGACGTCGGCACCCAGTTCTTTGAAGTCGCCGC
>JBLHMP010000027.1:0-45403 GCA_047623555.1 Granulosicoccus sp. | reverse complement strand
GCAAGGATGCCCTAAAATTCTTCAAGAAAAAAGAAGCAATTCAATTTACTGGTGGGCCGGATCATATTGGTCGTGAGATGGTCGAAGTCAAAAAGGGGTTGCGAGACATCGAAGCAAAATTTGAAACAATGGTAAGTGAGATCAACAAAATTCAGAAAGATGTTGTTAAGCAGCACACAGCGGCGCTTGCCGCGCTAGAAAAGATTGTTAAGAATCAAGCCGATTACGCCGACTATGTAAAAAGGAACGATTTGAGCAAGGCCGCCGAAATGGCGTCAGAAGCCGAGAAGCATTTTGCGACATATTTCAAAGCTGACAATGCTATGTCTGCAGCCCAACAAGCGCAGAATAAAATTTTTATGGGCAAATTCATTAGTTTAGTGTATAAAATATCTTAAAGAACAGAGCTCTGATGTGACGGCCTCAGCCTTCCTCCATTGCCACCTGTGCGCAAGCGCATGAGGCCGCGACACTATCCGCACGTGACAGTGCCAGATCCAGGCGTTGTTTGATGTGGCGTCGTTCTTCAACCTCACCGCGTGATTGAAGGCAATCGTGCAATCCCTTGAGGCTCCAGACATTGTCCGGATGGATACAGGCGCGGCTTAGACTGCCGCCAAGGCCAAGATCTTCGCGATAGACGGCCTCGGCTTCGACCACGTGCCCCTGTTCATACAGCAACGCACCCAATGCGTGCCGTGTCGGCTGCATCCAGCCCCAGGGTTCGTCATAGGGCAGATTGTCATCAATCTCGACGGAACGGCGCAAATGCGCATAGGCCGCGTCGTAATTTCCTTTGCGGTATTCAATCTCGCCACGCAGCATTTCTGTTGCGATTTCAAACAGATCGACCATGCGGTTGTTGTGGTTCAGCCGTGTATCCGGCACCCGATCACGGGCTGCAAAGAACACCTGTTCCTCGGCTTCGGCCTCTTTTACACGCCCAGTGGCGGCATAGGCAACCGCGCGGGCGTAGTGGATGCTCGCCGTTAGGGTCGAGAATAGTTCGGTGTCTTCCGGCAACTCCATCGCAATCGCGTCTTCCCAGCGACCAAAACGGATCATCACATGTGGCGCCATCGCCATGTAGCTCTCAAAATAGTCGGCCATCGGCGGAGATTTGATCCGCAGCATGTCTTCGGGTGTGGTTTCGGCCAGACCGCGCACCGCCTCCATCGCCGGTTCATATTGGCCAAGGAACAGCGCGCCGTAGATGATAAAATGATAATTATGCTGCCGATAGCCGGTATAGATATTATACGCCCCTTCGCGGTCATAATATTTCAGATCGGCCTCGACCGCCTTTTGGTTCCAGAACACGACATTGTGGTACTGACCGCACAGCACGTCGATATGGGTTGGCATATGGACCAAATGGCCAGCATCCGGCATCAACGTGCGCAACACATCCGCCGCCTTTAGCGCCTTTTCCGGGAATGGCGCCATTTCCATCAGGTGGACATAGAGATGCAATATCCCCGGATGTTTCATGGCACCAGGTAGGGTGTTCATCGCGTGCTCAAGAATTTGCTGCACTTCGATCGTCGCAGCGCCTTTACCCGGTGCCCCGCTGGGCAGGTCCCACATTTTCCACGGTGTCAGGTTCAGCAATGATTCCGCACTAACCGCCCGCAGATCAAGTTGGTCAGGGTGTTCCGCCAAAGCCCGCCGCATGGTGTTGGCGAAATCAAGCTCCCAATCGGTCATGGTGTCGGCAAGGTCGCGTTGCGGATAGCGCGCGGTCAGGGCGGTGATCAGCGTGCGTTCAACCGGGGTGACGCCGTCCAGCAATGCCAGTGCCGATTGGGTGGCGCCGTAAGCCGTGGCCAGCGCGAGAGCGCGGGATTTTGTATCAAACAACGCCCAGGGCATGTTGTAATTTGGCCCCGATGCATAGGCGACGCCCCAATGTGCCATAGCCAGTTTCGGGTCATGCTCTAACGCGCGGTTAAAGCAGACAACGGCCTCTTCGTGGTTAAAGCCATAGGTCCAGTTCAGGCCGCGATCAAACCACAGCTGTGCATCGGGCACGGTGGTGCTGACTGGGCAGCTATGGGTGCCAAGATCGTAATAATCCAATGTTTGTCCTCCAAATTTGAGGTCAGTTTGGAGGGGTTACATCAAAGTGCAAGCCGCTTTTCGACGCGGCCCATTTTAAGCATCAAAGCAAAGGCGATTATCAGCATCGTACAGATGCCACCGGTCAAGGGCAGCAGCGAGCCGTCAAAGAACAACCCAAGCGGGGCGACAATGATGGCGGCAAACACCGTTGAGATTGAGCCAATGACTGATGCGGCCATGCCCGCGATGTGGCCCATCGGCTCCATCGCGATGGCGTTCAGGTTGCCCAAGGTCGTGCCCGCCATAAAGAACACACAGGATTGCCAGCCGACAAACAGGCCGAAATAAACCACCATCGGCGGGTTTGACAGGCTCATCGCCAGCATTCCGCTGGACAGGATAATCATGATACCCAGCGACCAGGTCACCATACGGCGCATGCCCAATCGCACCACCAGAACCGCGTTCAGGATGCTGGCCGTGCCCGAAGCCAGAGCAACAGCGCCAAACCAGAACGGGAAACTTTCGGCGCGATCAAAGATCACGTCATACACTGGCTGCACCATGGTCAGCATGGAAAACAGCACCGCCAGGCACAGGGTTTGCACCAGAATTGACAGGCGCACGGTCTGGTTTTCAAACATTTCGCGCACGGCGGGCCAAAGGTTTGCCATCCGAAACGGCCGTCTTTCTGACGGCGGTAGCGATTCTGGCAAGCGGAACTTCATCCAGATGACCGTGACCACAGAAAACAGGACAAACGCCAGGAAAATACCACGCCAGCCGGTGAACGCGATCAGGCCGGTTGCCATCAGCGGCGCAAAGGCCGGAAAGATGGTGAAAATCATCATTGCAATCGACATGATCCTCGCCATTTCACGACCGCTATAAAGATCGCGCACGATGGCAATGGCAACGATACGCGGCGCGGCGGCGCCAACGCCCTGAACCACACGCGCCGCCAATACCAGCTCAAGCGATTGCGCATACCAAGCGACGATTGAGGCGGCGATATAGATCGCCGAGCCGACATAGATCACTGGTTTTCGGCCAAATGTATCCGAAAGCGGGCCGGTGAAAAACGTGCCCAAACCCATGCCAAGCACAAAGGACGTCAGGATCAATTGGGCGCGATTCACGTCATTTGGGCTTAGCTCGAGCCCGATTTCGGGCAGGGCGGGCAACATCGAATCAAGTGAGAACGCGATTGTCGCGAACATCACAGCAATCAGTGAAATAAATTCGGCACGGGGCATGGAATTCTGCGCAATGGTTTTCTGCATAACGGCTCCGGTTTTGTCTTTGGCGCTATCATAGGGGAACCCGAACCGCCAGATTACTGAGACCCAGATTGCGTGGTTCACAGCGAGTGTGCTGCAATGTGCATTTGTTCAGGCCTGCGAAATCTATCGGATGTCACGGGAGTTTGGGCAATCGTCGGTGAATAACGCTGTTTTAGCCGGCCAATTGTTCGGTCAGCTCAGCAATCACCTTTTGCCACATTTCTGGCGGCTGCGCGCCCGGAACCGCATGTTGACCACCAACAATAAAGGTTGGCACCGAACTTAGCCCCATTTTGCGGCTATGGGCATCGCGGGCCTTGATGTCGTCGCGGTCTTCATCGGTGGAAAGCAATTTCATTATGACCGCCGCGTCCATGCCAATTGCGTCGGCAATATCGCCCAGAACTTCGGCGTCGCCAATGTCACGCGCCTGAACAAAATAGCTTTGAAATAGGGCATCAACCGCATCGTTTTGTTTGCTTTCAATGCCGGCCCAATGGATCAGGCGATGCGCATTGAGCGTGTTTGGCGTGCGCTTCATGTCTTCATAGTTGATGGTTAGCCCGGCGGCTTTGGCGTTTTCCACCACCGGTGTATAGGCGCGCACTGCGGCCTCTTTGCCACCAAATTTGCCCTCAAGATAGTCGCGCCGATCCATGCCTGCATCCGGCATGTCAGGGTTGAGCTGAAATGGGTGCCATTCAATGACAAACGGGTGGTTTGGGACTGATGACAAAGCCTTATCCAGGTGGGTTTTGCCGATGTAACACCATGGGCAGATCGGATCGGAAAAAATGTCGAGCTTGACGGTTTTGTCAGTTTTGGTCGTGTTAGGCTTGGTCGCGTTCGGCATGGTCGTGTCCTTTGAAATACGCCCGCAAGGCGCGGCGCTGTAGTTTTCCGTTTGGCCCGGCCGGCAATGCCGCCAGATGCACATAGGTGCGCGGCTGTTTATAGCGCGCCAGCTTGTCCTGCACATAGGCACGCAGATCAGCCTCGTCCAGAGGCATGGGGCCGGTATAAAACGCGACAATGATACGAGTGTCTTGTTTGACCTCAACATCGGTAACGCCGATCTGGGTGATGTCAGGATGTGCGGTCAGCGCCGCCTCGACCTCGAGCGGCGAAACCCGAAAACCGCCGGCGTTCATCATGTCGTCGCCCCGGCCCAGATAGGCGATTTGCCCGGCCTCGGTCATTGAGCCCAGATCGCCGGTCATAAACCAATCCGCCCTCATCCGAGCCTTGGTTTCCTGCGGGTTATTCAAATAGCCAAGCATCAGGCCTGGGTCGGATTTATGCACGGCAATGACACCGGATTCGCCCATCGGCACCGGTCCATCAGGGCCAACAATGGCGATGCGCCGTCCGGTTTGCGGCTGCCCAAGCGCACCATTTTGCGCCGGATGGCTGGGGCTGGACGAGATAAAGGTTGAAACTTCGGACAGGCCGTAAGCCTCGTATAGTGATGTGCCGGTGGTCTTAGTCCAGACCTCGTGCAGGTGGTTTGATAGCTTTTCCCCGGCGCTTAGCCCATGGCGCAGGTCCGGCAGATCAAGCGCCGGGTGGTCGTGCAACATCTTGCGGTACACGCCCGGGGCGGCGGCAAAAATACTCGCCTTGTGGTCGCGCAACAGGGCCGGCAAGGCGGAGACGTCAGTGCCCGGTTGCGGGATCAACGCGGTGGCGCCGATGGTCCAAGGGTCCATCAGCCCGGTGCCCAATGTGTAGGTCCAGTTGAACGCGCCTGCATGCATCAGCCGATCCTCCGGTGTCAGGCCATACCAGCCATCCACCATCATCTGGCGTGCCCAGATGGCGCGATGCGCATGGGCGACAGCGCGCGGATTGCCGGATGATCCTGAGGTATAGACGACATAGGCCATCCGATTTGGATCACCCATGTCATAGTCACACATGTCTAGCTGGCGCATATCACGCAGGGTTGCGGCGTCGATCTGGTTGGGATGCGGCGCGCAGGCGACATCAGCGTCGCGCACCACCGCAGCAGGCGCAAGATCGGCGATCATCTTGGCGGTCTCGGCGGCGGTAAGTTGCGACGAGGTCGGCACAGGCACAAGCCCGGCAGCGATGGCGCCCAGATAGGTGATCGGGAAATCAACGGTATTGCCAAGGCGCATCAACACGATGTCACCGGGTTTCAGCCCGCTGGCCAAAAGACCAGTACCGGTGCCGCGCACCGCCTGTTGCAGTTGCTGATAACTCCAGTACTGACTGTCGTCCGGTCCCAGAACTGACAGCGCGATTTTATCGGCGCAATCACCGGCATGGCGCAGCACATGGGCGGCCAGATTAAACCGGGCGGGGCAGGGTGGCGGCGGGCCTTGGTCAAATATTGAAAGCATGGGGATGTGGCTAGCGCGCCTATGTGGGCGTTGCAAGCGTCAGTCTTTGAACAACCGGGTTAACGCCAGGTACGCCAGGCCAACACCGACCAATTGCATCACGATGAACATGCCAATATGGCCCGGGTAAATCCCGGCAAATGTATCACTAAAGCCGCGTGTAATCGTGACTGCCGGGTTGGCAAAGCTGGTCGAGGCGGTGAACCAATAGGCGCCGGTGATATTGATGCCAACCATGGCCGGGATCGTCTCGGGTTTGGATTTAAGACCGCCAAAGATCACAAAAAGCAGGCCAAAGGTGGCTATGATTTCAGAACTCCATTGCGCAATACTGGTGCGGTGCAGGGTGGTTGAGGCATGCAGGATTGGCATGTCAAACATCAGATGTGTCGCCCAAACCCCCAGTATTCCGCAAATGATCTGGACGATGACATATTGCAGCGCCAGACCCGGCGCGATGTCGCTACGCAAAGCAAAGGCCAGCGTCACCGCCGGGTTGAAATGCGCGCCCGATATTGGCCCCAGCGTGGTGATGATAACATAGAGCATACAGCCGGTGGCAACCGCATTGGCCAGCAGCGCAATGGCGGTATTACCGTCGGCCAGTGTCTCGCCCATGATGCCGAACCAACTACGCTGATCAGCAACATCGCGGTGCCAAGACCTTCGGCGGCCAGCTTTTGTGCGCTCATATCAGGGTTCAGATGCGGGTCAGATGGGCCGACAGATCGGCCTCGGTCATGGTATCAATTGGCGGGTCCAGAAACGCCAGGGCCCGTTTGAACAACAGGTCATAGGCCGCACGGAACGCCGGTTCCCAATTTGCTTTATCAGCGGCGGCCGGGTCTTCCCCCCTCCCAATGCGCGCGCACCGGGGTGCCGGGCCAGAGTGGACAGGTTTCGGCAGCGGCCGAACCGCAAACGGTGATAACCACGTCCATTACCGGGGCAATGGGCCGCGCAAACTCGTCCCAGTTCTTGGAATGTGCGGCGCTGGTGTCATAGCCAAGTTGGGTCAGCAGCGTACGCGATTGCGGATGCACCGTGCCGCTGGGCTGTGATCCGGCGGAAAAGGCGGAGACACGATCGGCACCATATTTGTTCAGGATCGATTCAAGCAGGATCGAGCGGACTTAGTTGCCAGTGCAAAGGATAAGAATATTCATGTCGGGCCTTGGATCATCAATTTATAACAGATCTGTGTCATTGGTCCTGATACCACCAAACTTCGGGCATGAACCACAATCCGTCGCCATAGATCGGTATATTGGCAGGATGGCGCATCTGTTTGACGTGGGCGATGCGGCCAATGTCGAACTGCCAGATCGGGATCACATAGCGCCCGCTGATCAAAACACGATCCAATGCCCGCACGGTGGCGGTGAAATCCTCGCGGGATTGTGACGACAGCATGGTATCAATCAGCGCGTCCACCGCGGGCGACCCGATACCCATCAGATTTCGGGTATTGGGTGTTTCAACCCCCTTTGAGCCGAAATAAAGCCGCTGTTCGGTGCCCGGAGACAGCGACAGCGCCACCCGGTAGCGGGTCATATCAAAGTCATAGCTGTTCAGCCGGGCGAAATATTGCGCATCATCGACGGTGTCGACGGTGATGGCGATGCCCAGACGTTGCAGCGCACGGGTAAAGATGTCGACAATGCTTTGGGTGCCGCCATCGCCCTGGCGCAATAATACAGTAAACTGAAACGGCTGGCCTTTGGTATTTGCCCGCTGACCATTCTGGACTGTCCAGCCGGCGTCATCCAGCAGGGCCCCGGCACGGCGCAGGTTTTTGCGGTTGCGCGCGGTGCCGTCACTGCCGGGCAGGGCGTAGCCATCCAATGCGCCGGGCAACAGCTGTTGGGCAAAGGGTTCAAGCAGCGCGCGCACCTGTCCGGTGGCCGGACCGGGCAACATGGCCAGTTCAGAGTTGGAGAAATACGAGGTGATGCGCGGCTGGGCGCCGCCGGTCATGGTGTCGTTGATAAACTCAAAGTTAAAGGCCAGCAGCAGTGCTTCGCGGACGCGCCAATCAGCAAACATGGCCCGCCGCGAATTCATCACCAGCCCGGTCATGCCCGACGGGCGTTTGTGGCTGAATTCCGATTTGACGATGTCGCCACGTTTTACCGCCGGAAAGTTGAACAGGCTCTGCCATTTCTCGGCGTTGAATTCGCGAATGACGCTCAGTTCGCCGGCCTTGAAGGATTCAAACAGCACCGTCTGGTCGCCGTAAAATTCGATCCGCAATTCATCAAAGTTTTGCGTGCCGCGACGAATGGGCAGATCGCGCGCCCAATAGTCCGGGTTGCGGGTCAGGCTGACATAGCGGCCGGCCTCAAAATCTGTGACCACATAGGCGCCTGATCCGATGGGGATGTTGCTCAGGGTTGAGGCTTTGAAATCCTTGCCGTCCCATTGGGCCTTTTGCAGGATCGGGCGCAGACCGGCGATCAGCGCCAATTCGCGGTTGTCCGAATTAAAGGTGATGCGCACGCCGCGCGGCCCGATCTGTTTGATGCTTTCAATCACCTCGTGAAAACCGCGATAGCGTTGGTGGCCCTGGGTGCCCAAAGTCTCATAAGACCAGATTACATCTTCGACTGTGACCGGGGTGCCATCCGAGAATCGGGCGGCGGGGTTCATGGTGAATTCAACCCAAGAGCGGTCCGGTGCGGTGCGCACTGATTCGGCCAAAAGACCGTATAGAGTGAATGGTTCGTCCCGTGATCGCGTCATGAGGGACTCGTATCCCCAAAAACGCAACTGCCACGGTGAGGTGCCTTTTTGCACAAACGGATTAAGGGAATCAAAGCCGCCGGTGTTGCCAAAGACCACGCGCCCGCCTTTGGGAGAATCGGGATTGGAATAGGGTAAAGACACAAAATCCGGTGGTAGGGCAGGGTCGCCATACATAGCTATGCCATGTACCGATTCTGCTGCGGCGGCGAAGGAGGAGGAAATGGCGGCGATTCCGAGGGAAACCGAGCGCACGGTTTGGAAAAACATTGGGGTCAATTTGGCAACAATCCGTCTCTGGCCTTATTTTGCTAACGATGACGCTAACGATTGATTCATGTCTTTTCAAACTTTTAGCTTGGATGCGAGCGCGTAATTGCTTATAAAGACTTTACTGCTCGATAGGTTTCTTGCCTGTATGAAACCTGCCTCAATAACTTAACGCCTGCTTCGTGCAGGCGTTTTTTTTGGCCAGAATTTTGGGTCAAGTTTTGGGTCAGGCTTTCGGGATGGTTGTGTTTTGGCGTTCCCTTTGCAGGTGCAGCATGTCAGGTTGTCCAGGATTTGTTATGCGAAAGGGCAAGCGATGACGCCAGTCAAAACACTGTCAGGAAAAACCGCCATTATCACCGGATCAAATTCAGGCATCGGGCTTGGCGTTGCATGGGAGTTGGCGCGCGCCGGGGCCAATGTGGTTCTCAACTCGTTCACCGACCGGGACGAAGATCACGCCATGGCGGCACAGATCGCCGCCGAGACCGGGGTGAGTGCCCGCTATATCAAAGCCGATATGTCCGATGGCGAGGAATGCCGCGCCTTGATCACGCAGGCCGGCGTCTGCGATATCCTGGTCAACAACGCTGGAATCCAGCATGTGGCGCCGATTGATTTGTTTCCGGTGGATAAGTGGAATGCCATCATCGCCATCAATCTTAACTCTGCGTTTCACACCACTGCCGCCGCTTTGCCGATGATGCGTGCCGCAGGGTGGGGGCGCATCGTTAATATCGCCTCGGCACACGGGTTGACCGCGTCGCCGTATAAAGCGGCCTATGTGGCGGCCAAACACGGCATTGTCGGGATGAGCAAGACTGTGGCGCTTGAGACTGCGGAGGAGCCGATTACCGTCAATGCGATCTGTCCGGGCTATGTGCTGACACCGCTGGTTGAGGCGCAGATCCCTGACACCATGGTGGAATATGACATGGGCCGCGAAGAGGTGATCAAAAAGGTCATGCTGGCGCGTCAGCCAAGTCGCGAGTTTGCCACGGTTGAGCAGATTGGCGGCACCACGGTGTTTTTATGCTCGGATGCAGCGGCGCAGATTACCGGGACGACCATTAGTATTGATGGGGGATGGACAGCGTTGTGATACTGGGATCACACCCGATATAATGTCGTAAACTGGGCGGCCATACGCGCCCTTTAATGGGGGCCAGCCCATACAGATCTCTAAATGGGGGCCAGCCCCCAACAGTTAAAATCATGCTGATTTTGACCGCTCCCCCGGGATATTTATGGAAAATAGAAAGGCGGGCCTAGCCGTTTTCTGTTGGGGTGGTTGGGTCTTTGCCGTTGGGATAGACGAGGCCTGCCGAGATCACCAGTTTGGCGGCTTCTTCAACGGTCATGTCGAGTTCTATGATATCAGTTTTGGGAAAGAACAGCAAAAACCCAGAGGTTGGGTTGGGGGTGGTTGGCACAAAGACCCCCATCAATTCGCCAGATGATCCGGCGCGTGCTGCGATTTCGCCTTTGGCCGAGGTCGAGATAAAGCCGATCGCCCACATACCTATGCGCGGGTATTCCACCAGACAGGCCTTTTCAAACGAGCTTTCGGTTTGGGCGAACACCGTTTCCGAGATTTGTTTGATGCCGGAATAGATAGAGCGCACAACCGGCATACGCTGGACGATGCTTTCGCCAAAGTGAATGAGCGAGCGGCCGATCAGACCTTTGGCAACCCAGCCAACGATTATGGCGAACAGCAGGAAAATGATGACGCCTACGCCACGCAGGTTGATGCCGATGTATTCTTCGGGCTGAAACCAGCGCGGCACCAAGGGCAGGACAAAGGCATCAAACCAGCCGATAACAGTCCAGAGCAGCCAGATGGTCAGGCTAACCGGGGCGATGACCACGATGCCGGTAAAAAAGGACGACCGAAGTCGTGCAAAAATGCTGGGGCGGCGCTGTGGTTCTTCTTCAAATGGGCTGGTCATTGGCGGTCCGATATTTGCAACAGGCTTTAGTTAGTAGTTTTGCAAGCGCGCTACAATGGGGCGACCGTGTCTGGAGCTCACCCTTTGTTAATATCGCTTAATGCGCGGGCAATTTTGGCCGCCAGACGGGCATTGTTTCGCACCAGGGCGATATTTGCCACCAGGGATTGGCCGTCTGTCAGCTCAAATATGCGTTGCAGCAAGAACGGAGTGACCTCTTTGCCTTTGATTCCACGCTGGTCAGCCTCGGATTGGGCCTGCTTTATGATCGGAGCAAGGGTTGCGGCGGCGATTTCGTCGTCTTGGGGAATCGGGTTGGCCACCAGTTGACCACCGGACAGGCCCAGCGCGCCGCGCACAGCGTGCGCACGCGCGATTGTGGTGGCGTCGTCCATGCGCAAGGGGGCGGTAAAGGCAGAGGTGGCTGACCAGAAGGCCGGAAACGCATCCTGACCATAGGCAATCACCGGCACGCCGAGGGTTTCGAGCACTTCAAGGGTTTTGGCAGTGTCCAGGATCGCTTTGGAGCCGGCGGCGATGACCGTCACCGGGGTTTGCGCCAACTCGTGCAGGTCAGCCGAGATATCAAACGTGGTTTCGGCGCCTTTATGCACACCACCAATACCACCGGTGGCAAAGACGTCGATGCCGGCGTGATGCGCGGCAATCATGGTGGCGGCGACGGTTGTGGCACCGGTGCCGCCGGTGGCCAGACAGGCGGCCAGATCAGCACGCGACAGTTTGGCGACATCTCGCGCCTGACCCAAAGCGCTGAGCTGCGCGGGATCAAGACCGATATGCAGGCGACCGGCAAGCACCGCAATGGTTGCCGGGACAGCGCCGGCATCGCGGATATCCTGCTCAACCTGGGCTGCGACCTCGATGTTTTGCGGATAGGGCATGCCGTGGGTGATGATAGTGCTTTCCAGCGCCACAATCGGTGTTTTGGCGGCGCGGGCGGCGGTGACTTCGCCGGAAAAGATAAGATCGATCACATCGGTGTCTCCCCTGAAACATAGGTGGCTGCTGCCATGAGCGCGCGGTTTAATGCGTCAACACGGTCAGCGCCAGCGGATTCAGCGGCGATATGGGCGGCCATGAACGTATCACCGGCGCCAGTGACCCGGGTGACAAGCACCGCAGGCGGGGTTTGGGTGATGGTGCGGTTGGCGTCAGCCTCGGTGGCGCTCTGGCCGCCATCGGTGACCAGAACCCGGCGGGCACCACGGCGCAGCAGGCCGGTTGCGGCGGCCTCGGAACTGGTAAATTCGGTTTGGCACAGCAGCCCGGCCTCTTCCAGATTGACGTATAGCGTGGCGCGCTGGTGGTTGAGGAACGGCAACAGGCGCTCGGCCTTGCCCGGAGAGGCAGGGGCGACGCGCAGGTCGGCATCGCCAAACGCTGGGCTTTTGGCGATATGTTCCAGCAACGATTGGGTCAGGTTGCCATCCAGTGCGATGGGGCCTTGGTACGGCGTCGCCGCGTCGCCAAGGGCGCCATTAACCAAGGGGCGCAGGATTTTGTCGCCCGCAGCCTCGAGCGAATGCGCGTCAGCGATCGCCGCGATCAGACCATTGGCACCTTCGACAGCCATGTAACGATCTGTCGGCAGATCATCCGAGCGATAGATATGTTTGGTGACAAGGCCCAGTTGTGTGCAGGCCTCAACCAGCTCGCAGCCTTCGGTGTCCTGACCAATCGCGGTGAGCAGCACCGGCTTCATGCCAAAGCGCGCCAATGTCATGGCGATGTTCATGGCAACGCCGCCGGGCAGGCGGGTGATGCGTCCGGGCACGTCGGAGCCTTGGCGCATATGGCTGGCGGATCGGCCAATAACGTCCCACAGGACGCTGCCGATACAGAGGATCTGGGCGGAGGAATGTGTGTTCATAGGGAGTATGTGCCGCCAAATAAGGATTTGTGCAAGCTGGGCGAAGGTGGGTTGTCGTTTAATCTAGGGCGTGGCGAACGTCATAGCGGCCCAGAGCGATTCCCAAACCGCCTTGGATTCAGGGGCAGGTTGGCGCAGGATAACCGCATCAAGCAGATAGGTCGTATTGGGTTTGACCACGATCAACGCATGGCCGTTTGCATCCGTGTGGGTGGTGGTGATTTCAACCGTATCATCGGGGGCGCGGGCGAAGACCTCAATCAGCGCATCAACACGCGGTTTGCCCTGATACAGCAACAACACCGGCAGGCCACCCGACAGATCATCGGTATAGGGGTTGGCCAAGGCGACAAATTCGGTCTCCATCCCGGTTACGGCATCCCTGCCTTTGGCATCGCCGACGCCGATAAGAGCCTTAGCAAAGCGGGTATAGACCTCTTTGAATCCCTCTTGCGGCAGGCCACGGGCGATATGCTGTTCAATCGCCTCGGGAAAGCCTTTGTGTGTGGCGAAATTGCTGAACTTTTCCCATTTGGAGTAGGTCAGGAACGAGTCCGTAGTTTCATGCACGATAATCAGCAACCCGTTGTCTGGTGTTATGCTGTCCAGTGCAGGTATATCGCCCATACGACCCTGATAGGCGACGGTATTACCGCCTTGGATCAGATCAAACCGTTCGGTCTGTTTGCTGAAATAGGCCAGTTTGCTGCCGGTGAAAAATTGACCATTCTGCAGGTTGGCCGTCAGGGGCGTGCCGCTTTGCGCTTGATATTCCTGTGGTTCAATCCAAAACTCATGCGCAAAGGTGCATGTCGCGATGAGTGATACCAAAAACGCAGGCAAAATAGGGCGAAATAACATGGGCAGGACCTTTAGTCAGTTTGGGAGCAGCCTGTGCCTTGTGGCCGTGTTGTCAACCCTATGGCTGATCTATCCGCAAAAGGCCGCCGCCCATGAGGTGACGCCAACCATCGCGGATTTGACCGTAACGGATGGCGTTGTCTCGCTTGATCTGCGGCTGAATATTGAGGCGATTGTTTCGGGTGTTGTGATCAACGGGGCCGAAGACACCGACGATTCGGCGCAATCGGCCACTTATGATGAATTGCGCGCATTGCGGGCACCGGTGCTGAAAACCAAGGTCAAAGCCTTTGCAATTGATTGGATCAAACTGCTCAAGATTAATGCAAATGGGCCGGTTGAGTTAAGCATTTATGAAATCACCATTCCTATTGTTGGCGATGTGAGCCTGGCCCGGGCCAGTAATTTGTCGCTACGGGGCACGATTCCATCCGGGGCGACCAGCCTGACATTGGCTTGGCCTGCGGGGGCGGGGGATTTGGTGTTGCGCCAACTGGGGGTGAATGATCCGTTCACCGGCTATGTTAAGGCGGGCACCAGCAGCCCGCCGATCCCGTTTGAGGGGGGCGGTGAGCAAACTGGCCCCCAAGTGTTCGCCAGCTATGTACCGGTGGGGTTTGATCACATCATTCCCAAGGGGCTCGATCATATCCTGTTTGTGCTGGGGTTGTTTTTCCTCAGTGCCCGGCTTGGCCCGCTGTTGTGGCAGATCAGTGCCTTTACCCTGGCGCATACGATAACTTTGGGGCTCGGCGCGCTGGGCTGGATAAATGTTCCAGCTGGGGTGGTTGAGCCGCTGATCGCGGCATCAATCGTCTATGTGGCGGTTGAGAACCTGTTTGTAGACACATTACACAAATGGCGAACCGTGGTGATATTTGGCTTTGGCCTGCTGCATGGGTTGGGCTTTGCCTCGGTTTTGGGCGAGGTGGGCCTGCCTGCGGGGCAGTTTTTCCCGGCGCTGATCGGGTTTAATGTTGGTGTTGAGCTGGGCCAGCTCACGGTTATTGCAACGGCATTCCTGACCGTGGGTTTGTGGTTTCGCAACAAGCCCTGGTATCGGGCCCGCATATCGGTGCCCGCCTCGATCATTATTGCGCTGATCGGGGCGTTCTGGTTTGTTCAGCGGGTGATTTAGGCGCTGGTTTAACGACGTATCACCCCATTGCCGCTAACAAATCGGCCAAGGCGCGCTGTGGATCGTCTGTGGACCAGATTTCATCGCCAATGCCGAAAAAGTCGGTGATTGGTGCAAAGGTTGTGATCAGCGCCGGGGTCAGGCCACCTTCGGCAACAACCGGAACTTCGACAACATCGGACCACCATTGAAACAGATCGGTGTCAGCGACCGTGCCGTCGCCAAGTGGCGAGGCGCCGACCGGGCCAAAGCTGACGTAATCAGCACCGGATTCACCAGCCGATAGCCCGTCATGGCGCAGGGCGGCGCAATAGCTGCCAACAATCGCATCAACACCCAGGGATTTGCGGGCAAACCGCACGGTGCGGGCACCATCTGTCAGATGTACGCCGTCCAGTCCCAGACGTTCGGCCATCAGCACATGATCGGTGATCACCAGCGCCACATCGCGGGCATGGGCAACTTCGCGCAGGGTGTCGGCGGCGCGGGTGATGTCGCCTTCGTCTGTGCTGGCGATGTTGAGGCGAATACAGGCAATGTCTGTTGTATCCAAAATCCGCGCGAGGGTGTCGGGGAACACCTCAAGGTCAAAAACCGGGGGCGTGATGAGGTAGATTTGCGGTTGCTCTGGGCTGTCCATTTGGCGGATCCTTGGATGATTTTCTGTGGTGTAGCGAATTTTTTGGCAGGATGAAAACCTATTTGCCGTCAGGATGCCTCCGGCGGGGATATTTTTGAACAAAAGAAGGCGTGGGTTGCTCTGAATGGGTAGGGGGATTAGAGCAGGGCAGATTTTGTTGGAGTAACGCGCATGCCAAGTGAACAGCCGCAACCCGCCTTTGTACTGGTGCGCCCACAGATGGGTGAAAACATCGGAGCGGCGGCGCGGGCGATGTGGAACTTTGGGCTCGACCGGATGCGTATAGTGGCACCGCGCGATGGCTGGCCAAACCCCAATGCGGTGGCAATGGCAAGCGGCGCTGGGCGTTTGCTTGATGAGGCCGGATTGGTTGACACGGTTGCGGATGCGGTTGGCGACTGTTCGTATGTCTTTGCCACAACGGCGCGGACGCGGGATTTGACCAAGCCCGTGGTTAGCCCGGAGCAGGCGATGGCCATGGCCGCAAAAAAGATAGCTGCCGGGGAAAAGGTGGCGGTGTTGTTTGGGCCTGAGCGTGCCGGCCTTGAAAACGCTGATGTGGCACGGGCCAATGCGATCATTTCGGTGCCGGTTAATCCGGTGTTTGCCTCGCTTAATCTGGCGCAATGTGTGTTGCTAATGGCGTATGAATGGCAGCGTCAGGCCGGCGATGTTGTGCCAGAGGTGATGGATCTGGGCAAAACCAGCTGGGCCACCGGCGTTGAGATGGAAAAACTGGCGTTGCATTATGAGGAACGCCTTGGCGATGCCGGGTTCTTTTATCCCGCGGCCAAAGCCGAAAGCATGAAACTTAATCTGCGCAATCTGTGGTCACGCATGCCGTTGACCCGTGCAGATGTGCAGATAATGCACGGCATCATCCGCCAGATGGTACGTTGGAAAGAGCGCGGCGATTAACCTCTCTGGACGCGCGTGGCGCTGGGCCATAGGGTCCCATGAATATGCGAATGAGGTTAGCCATGAGTAGCAAGCGAAACATCTTTGAAGAGGTCTCAGGCGAGACACAGGCGGCTGAGACCGGCGTCATTGATCGGGGCCGTTCTGGGGGCCGTGGTGGACGCGCAACCGGCGTGCGGATCTGGCTGATGCTGCTGTTTGCGCTGGTCGTGTTGATGATCGTCGTTGGCGGTTTGACCCGGCTGACCGATAGCGGGTTAAGCATCACCGAATGGCGACCACTGGCCGGGGCTTTGCCGCCAATGTCTGACGCGGACTGGCAGTCAGAATTTGCCAAGTATCAGGAAATTGATGAATTCCGCATTCAGAACCAATGGATGCAATTGTCTGATTTCAAAGTGATATACTGGTGGGAATGGGGCCATCGCCAATTGGGCCGCGTTATCGGCCTCGTTTGGTTTATTGGCTTTGTTGGTTTTTTGGTGACGAAATCCATCCCCAGCGGATGGACCGGTCGGTTGCTGTTGATCGGTGTTCTGGGCGGCGCGCAGGGTGCCATTGGCTGGTGGATGGTGTCATCCGGCGTGGTCAGCGGCGAAGGCGCCACAGATGTTGCCAGCTACCGGCTTGCGGTGCATCTGGGGCTGGCCTTTGTCATTCTGGGTTTCATCGCTTGGTACATTTTGATGCTGGGACGGGGTGACCGTGCGCTCATGCAGGCGCGCCGCGTGCGCGAGGCGCAGTTGTTTGGCATGTCCACGGGGCTGATGCATTTCGTGTTTCTGCAAATCCTGATTGGCGCGATGGTGGCTGGCATTGATGCCGGGCGCAGTTTTACCGACTGGCCATTGATGGGCGGGCAGGTCATTCCGATGGATGCGATGATATTGGAACCGGTCTGGCGGAACTTTTTCGAAAGCCCCGGCCTTGTGCAGTTTATTCACCGCTGTGTTGGCTATCTGGTGTTGGCCTTTGGCATCGTCGTCTGGCTGCGCGGCCGCAAAAGCCCGAATCTGGCGACGCGAAGTGCCTTTAATCTGGTGTTTGTCGTGCTGTTTTCGCAAATCGCGCTGGGCATTGTTACCGTCCTTTATGGTGCGCCGTGGCAGGTTGCGATCCTGCATCAGATTGTTGCCATCGCCCTATGGGTGGCCATCCTGCGCGCCCGCTTCCAGAGCGCCTATCCGCAAATCACATCCGTAAGAGGAACCTCGGCATGAGCAGCTATGACGATCTAATGAGCTATCAACGCGATACATCTGCGCTGGGGCAAATCTCGGGCCGTTTGGGGTGGGATCAGGAAACCATGATGCCGCGCAACTCAGGCGTGCAACGCGGTGCAGAAGTGGCCGCGATTGAGGCCGTGTTGCATGCGCGCCAATCCAACCCGCAGGTCGGCGATTGGCTTGAAAATGCCGAGGCGACGGACGACGTGAGCCGGGCGCAATTGCGTGAAATTCGCCGGGCATACGTGCGGGCCAACAAAGTGCCGGGTGATCTGGCGCGCGCCATCGCCCAAGTCACATCCGAGTCGCAGGGCAAATGGGCCGCAGCACGGGCCGATGAGGACGTGGCAGCGTTTTTGCCAGTTCTGGCCGAGGTTGTGAACCTGAAACAACAGGAAGGTGCGGCATTGGCGGCAGGCGGCGACCTTTATGACGCTATGCTGACGGATTATGAGCCGGGCACAACCGGCGCCGATCTGGCGGCGATGTTTGACGCGATGCGTCCGCGACTGGTGGATTTGCGACTGGCGGTGTTGGACAAACCAGCGCCGGGCGGCGTGTTGGGTACGTTTGATGAGGGTAAACAAATGCGGCTGTCGCGCGAATTGGCGCGCCGCTTTGGCTATGACTTCAAACGTGGGCGACTGGACAAAGCGGTGCATCCGTTTAGTTCCGGCAGTGGCTCAGACGTGCGTATCACCACGCGGACCAACCCGGCCGATCCGTTCAACTGTTTCTATTCAACCATCCACGAGGTTGGGCATGCCTGTTATGAGTTGGGCATAAATCCGGACTATGCGTTAACACCTTTGGGGCAGGGCGTTTCGATGGGCGTGCATGAAAGCCAAAGCCGGATTTACGAAAACCAGCTGGGCCGGTCGCGCGAATTCACCGGCTGGATGTTCGGCCAGATGAAAGACGTGTTTGGCGATTTTGGCGTCGCCGACGAAGATGCGTTTTACGCCGCGGTCAACCGGGTCTCGAACGGCTATATCCGCACCGAGGCGGATGAGGTGCAATATAACCTGCACATCATGCTGCGCTTTGATCTTGAGCGTGGGCTGATGTCGGGCGATCTGGCGGTTGATGACCTTGAGGCGGCCTGGAACGACCGGTTCTTGGCCGATTTCGGCTATGCAGTGAACAAGCCGTCAAATGGCTGTTTGCAGGATGTGCATTGGTCGGTTGGGTTGTTCGGCTATTTCCCGACCTATTCGCTCGGCAATGTCTATGCCGGGTGTTTATATGAAACTTTGCGAGGTGCTGTGCCATCGTTAGATACTGATTTGGCGGCTGGGGATACTGCGGTCGCGACCGGTTGGTTGCGCGAAAACCTGCAATCACACGGTGGGCTATATGCGCCACGTGAGGTTATTAAGCTGGCCAGTGGTGTGGAGCCGAGTGAGGGGCCGTTGTTGGATTATCTTGAGGCGAAGTTTGGCGGGATTTACGGGTTGTAATTGTTGATTGCGCGCGAAGTTTTCCGAAAATGCGGCGGTGGGGCAACAATGGCCCGCCGCCGGTTTTCTGCAGCTTGTTCTCGCTAAATACGCCTCTTATGAATCGGCTTACAAACCAGCCGGAAACAGGCTGGACAGGCAAATTCTGGAGCAAGTACATGAAATTTACGATTTTAGGCGCGCTTGGCGTGATGACGTTGGCGCATGGTGCGCATGCGATGGAAGTGACCGGCGGCACCGCCGAAATTGGTTATTCCACGTTGTCAGACAATACATCGGCGTCTACCAGCAAATTCACCGGTGGTTTAGAAGGTCGGGTTTACCCGTACATTTGCGCTGCAATTCGATCTGGGTTTTTACAACTTTAATGCCATTAACGAAACTGGCCGAAATGCGACAATGCACACGGTTTTCCATGTGAATGAAACAACCTCGCTTGGCGCCTTTGTTGGCAACGAAAACGCGGCTGGCGATAACGGCACCTATTATGGAATCGAAGGCGGTTTCGAATTCACTGGCTTAGACGCTGAATTGTATTTGAGCACCGGAGATTATTCCGGCGTCTCTGGTGAAATCTTTGGCATTGATCTGAGCCATGGGTTTGATAATAATTTTGCGGTCACAGGGAAACTTGATTACGCTACTTTCAACGAAGGTGTTGATTTGACCCGAGTTAGCGTTGGTGTTGATTACGATTTGTCGCCAACGTCGGTGCTCTATGGCGAAATTGGCAACCTAAACGCCACTGCTTTTGGTCTTTCCGGTTCAAAAAACTTTATCGGCGTCGGAGCGCGTATTAACTTTGGTGCCGCACGCGGAGTAACATTCAAAAATCGTGGCTTTTTGAATATCGTACCGGGGTCCTGATGTTTTCGGGCGCAATGGCAATAGACCGCTTTGCGCCCGACCTGCATTAGCCAATTTGTTCACGAACATTGTTTTACCAAGCGCCTGTTTCGGGTGTTGTAGCTAGCAATACCGTAGTTGCAACCGTCACATGTCGGGCTATATGCGCGGCATGAGATGTTTGCGTTGGCCCGCGGGGTTGAGCCGACCGAGGGATCATTGCTGGAGTATCTTTAGGCGAAATTTGGTGGAATTTACGAGCTGTAGGGTGCGTGATTTCACGCACCTTTGATGGATTGATGGGTGTGGATGGTGCGTGAAATCACGCACCCTACGGCTTGCTGTTCAGGAATGCAAAGGCACGTAACACGACTTTAGATAGGCCCTAGATTGTATAGATTAGCTGGAAATCATTCAGTTTGCGTTGAAAAGACACATGGCATCATGCATGGTTTCACACATTGGCAATCAGATATGGACAACGCGTTATGAAACACGGCGTAAAATCATCAGCACCCATAGCAATAGCTTTCATCCTTTCAAGTACCGCTGCCTTAGCAGGACAAGAAACGTACCGATGTCAGGTGGCTGACTTCAATACTGGTGGGAGCGACCCAGCCTTCACCGAATCGAATATGAAAAAGACGTTCCTAATTACCGTTCTTGACGAGAAAATAGTCGTAACAATGACAATGGACAGCGGTTCATCCACTCAAACAGTTTATTCAATCTTCTACAGCCCCGCGCATACTCGAGAGATCTATGGTCTAGCCACCACTGTTGTTAATATTCAAACAATAGCAATCACCAGTTTCAAATTTGAAGACGCCTACCAAGCTAGCATCACCTATCAATCGCCCCTTACAGTTAATTCGTGGTAGCTAAGGTGTCAGCAAGCGTAGGGTGCGCAAAATGCGCACCCTACCAATCAGCTTTCTTCTTCACCCTCGTCTTCATCGCCTTGATCGGCAATCCGCGCGACGCTGACGACTTCTTCGTTTTTGCCGGTGTTGAAGACTTTGACGCCTCCTGCACTGCGCGAACGGAATGAAATGCCCTCGACCGGCACCCGGATCGACTGACCTTTTGAGGTGGCCAACATGATCTGGTCGTCCAGCTCAACCGGGAACGACGCGATCAATGCACCGCCGCGCATGGCGCGATCCATGGCTGCGACGCCCATGCCACCACGGCCACGCACCGGATAATCATGCGATGAGCTGAGTTTGCCCGAACCACCCGCAGTGATGGTCAAGAGCAGGTTCTCGGCTTGCCACATTTCCTCATAGCGCTCTGGGCTGATGATGGCATCGGCATTTTCGTCTTCTTCCAGCTCGGCATCATCGGCAACCCCAGCCATGGCACGGCGGCGTTTGAGATACGCAGTGCGTTCGTCAGCTGTGGCGTCAAAGTGGCTAATCACCGACATCGACACGACCTCGTCTTTGCCTGACAACCGAACGCCGCGCACGCCGACCGAGGAGCGGCTGTTGAACACCCGCACTTCGGTGGATGGAAAACGGATGGCGCGGCCCGAGGATGTCACAAGCATCACATCGTCATCTTCTGAGCAGATGCGGGCGTTGATCAGGCGGGTGCCTTCGTGGTCGCCCTCAAACTTCATCGCGATCTTGCCGTTACGCATGACGTTGGTGAAATCGGATAGGCGGTTGCGCCGCACGGTGCCCGCAGAGGTCGCAAATACGATCTGCAAGTCGGCCCAGTCTGCCTCGTCGCGGTCCACTGGCATGATTGCGGCCACCGAAACCCCAGGAGGGATCGGCAGGATGTTGACCACAGCCTTGCCCTTGGCGGTACGTCCACCCTGGGGCAGGCGCCATGTTTTCAGTTTGTAAACCATGCCTTCGGTGGTGAAGAACAACAGCTGGGTATGGGTGTTGGCCACAAACAGCGTGGTGACGACATCTTCTTCTTTGGTCTGCATGCCCGACACGCCTTTGCCGCCACGCCGTTGCGCGCGGAAATCGGCCAGAGGTGTACGTTTGATATAGCCGCCAGAGGTCACGGTCACGACCATGTCTTCGCGCTCAATCAGGTCTTCGTCGTCCATGTCACCGGACCAGTCGACGATTTGGGTGCGACGCGGCACGGCGAACTGGTCGCGGATTTCTTGTAGTTCATCGCGGATGATACCCATAATACGGTCGCGCGAGCCAAGGATTTCAAGGTATTCCTTGATCTTGCCAGCCAGTTCACGAAGCTCATCAGTGACCTCTTTGACGCCGATCTGGGTCAGCCGTTGCAGGCGCAGTTCCAGTATGGCACGGGCTTGCGTTTCGGACAGGTTATAGGTGCCGTCGTCATTTGCCTTATGGGTCGGATCGTCAATCAGCGCGATATATTCCAGGATCGAACCAGCAGGCCAGCGCCGGGTCATCAGCTTTTCGCGGGCTTCACCAGCGTCTGCGCTTGCCCGGATGGTGGCTACGATTTCGTCAATATTGGTGACGGCTACGGCCAGACCACACAAGATATGGCTGCGTTCACGGGCGCGGCGCAGCATAAAGGCGGTGCGACGGGCAACCACATCTTCGCGAAAATCAAGGAAACAAGTCAGGAAACGCCGCAAAGTCAGCGTTTCGGGCCGACCACCGTTCAGGGCCAGCATGTTACAGCCGAAATAGGTCTGCGCAGGCGAGTAGCGGAACAGTTGGTTCAATACCACCTCGGCGGTGGCATCACGTTTCAACTCAATAACCACGCGGACGCCATTACGATCGGATTCATCCTGCACATGGGCGACGCCTTCGATGCGTTTTTCGCGCACCGCTTCGGCGATCTTTTCGATCATAACGGATTTATTCACCTGATAGGGAATTTCCTCGATGATGATCGCATAACGATCTTTGCGAATTTCCTCGACCCGGGTTTTTGAGCGGATGATGACGCTGCCGCGGCCTTCTAAATACGCCTTACGCGCACCGGAACGGCCCAGCATGATGCCGCCAGTTGGGAAATCAGGACCGGGGATATAGTCGATCAGCTGCTCGGTGCTCAGATCCGGGTCTTCAATCAGGGCCAGCGTTGCGTCAATAACTTCGCCAAGGTTATGGGGCGGGATATTGGTGGCCATGCCAACGGCAATACCACCAGCGCCATTAACCAGCATATTGGGATAGCGGGCAGGCAGAACCGTCGGTTCCTTATCTTTGCCATCATAGTTGAACTGAAAATCAACGGTGTCTTTGTCGATATCATCGATCAGAGCCAACGCCACCTTTTTCATCCGCACTTCGGTATAACGATAGGCCGCTGCCTTATCGCCATCCATCGAGCCAAAGTTGCCCTGACCATCCAGAAGCACCAGCGACATCGAGAAATCCTGAGCCATACGCACCAGCGCATCATAGATCGCCTGATCGCCATGCGGGTGGTATTTACCCATGGTTTCGGCAACCGGACGCGATGATTTTCGATACGGTTTGTCGTGGGTGTTGTTGGTGTCATACATCGCATAAAGAATGCGGCGATGCACCGGTTTTAGACCGTCGCGAAGGTCGGGAATAGCACGGCTGACGATGACCGACATGGCGTAATCCAGATAGGATGTGCGCATCTCGGATTCGATGGAAATAGAAGGTCCATCATATACATACCGCTCAGGCGGTGTTTCGTCATTTTTTTCAGGAGTTTCCGGCGTGTCGTTCACGTTAATGTCCGCTCATTCTGTAAGGCTATATATTGTGGATACACCTTACCCCATAGGGCACATAATGTGCAATGCCCCTGCTTACTTTAGCACGTTAACGGGCGGCTTTGTGCCCGCGTTCCCGGTGAAAAATATAGACCGAAGCAAGGATAATCACCGCCGCACTGACCAGTGTATAGCCATCTGGGATCTCGTTGAACACGACATAACCCAGAATGGTGCGCCCAGAATGGTGGCATAGATCAGTTTCACGTATTCGATATTGCCGACGACGCGCGGTGGCCAGAATACCCATGCTAACCACGGGGTTCCGGCAATTAAACCGATAAATACCGCCTGATAACAGCCGTTTTCCCCAGCGTCGCAACAATTGCCGCCAGAGCCGTGGCAAGAAGTGCCCAAAGAATGCCCTTAAGGTTATCTGACATGTCAAAAACCCGGCATCCTTTGGCGTAACACGTCAAATTAGATCACAACATCCGCGAAGGGAACCGGTTTTTTGCAAAGAAAGAAGGCCGGGAAATTCGAAATTTCGCGGGTGTTACGCCGAACAGCTCGCTCCGCCCAGAACGCAAAATTTGGCGCAATGACGGTGGTTCAGAAACACGTCGCGTTCGGCCTCAGCGAGGGTCTCGCCCAACTCAAATTCAGGCGCATAGGGCAACAAAGTACACGCCAAAACAACCGGATGCGCAGCGCCTTTGCGTTTTACCACCATGCGAGAGGACGCGCACATCACGTCATTGGGCGATTTGTTCAGGATGCCCCAGCACGACGTGGTGATTTCTGGCACATCTACGGTTTCATCCATTTCAGGAAACAACACCGTCATCCCCGGATTATTCGCATCAATATCAAAGCCATGTTCAGCAAAAAACGCGCCATAGCCCTGACGGCTTATCACTTCGCTTTCGTGCCAATCAATACGCCCGGCAATGGCCATCCGCAGGCCGGTATCGCGCAGCCATTTCATGCCTTCCAGCGTCTTCTCGAAACTCCCTTTGCCGCGTTCGCCGTCATGCAGCTCGGCGCGGTAATGATCTACCGATATGCGTAGGGTTAACAAATCGCCAAACTCGGTGTTCAGCTCGGTCAATCCGGCGCGCATTGCTTTGCGCATCATCGGGCGCATGGCGTTGGTCAGAATCAACACCTTATAGCCGCGCTCCAGCGCATCGCGGGTCATGGCCAGCATATCGGGGTTCATAAACGGCTCGCCGCCCGTAAACCCAATTTCCTGTATCGGCCAATCCCGGGTCTTGATCTGATCAAGATAGACGGCGACTTCGGCGGCGGTCATATAAACCAGCGCATCATTGGTCGGGCTGCTTTTGATATAGCAGTTCACACATTCAATATTGCACAAGGTCCCGGTATTAAACCAAAGCGTCTCTGGATGGCTTAGCGCAACCGAGGCCCGTTGCTGGCCGTCGGCTGTCACTAACTTGTCTTGAAACTTGCCGATATCGGCTAGAAGGTGGCTGTCGTCTTTCATTGCATATTTCCGGCTATTGGTGTGTCATCCGGGTTTAGCCTATAAATGGGACCAAGGTAACGGTGGGCGCGTCTGCCTGACACAGTTGTGAACTGGGTGGAATATGCAGTAAGCAACCCGTATGATAGCGCTAACATATAGATCTGATGTTGATTTGACGACAAGGACGGCGAAAAGAATGGTTTCACGTGTAATTCCGGTCGATCCGTTCGATCTGGTAATCTTTGGCGGCACCGGTGATCTGGCCCGTCGCAAAATTCTGCCGGCGTTGTTTCGGCGCTATTGTTCCGGGCAAATGCCGTCTGAGGCACGCCTTATTGGCGCTGCCCGATCAGATTTGAGTACCGAAAGCTATCGCGACTTTGCCGCCAAGGCGATTCTCGAATTTTCGGGCGGGCGCGCCTGCGAGGACGGCACCCTTGGCGAATTTCTGTCGCGGCTGAGCTATGTCAAAACCGATGCACGCGGCGAAGAGGGGTGGTCGGAACTGGCGGCTAACCTGACGCAGGATCGGGTCAGGGCGTTCTATTTCTCGGTTGGGCCGGGGTTGTTTGGCGCTCTGGCCGAACGGATTCGCACCCACGGGCTGGCCACGGCCAAATCGCGCATCGTGGTGGAAAAACCCTTTGGCCATGATCTCGAGACCGCACAGGCGCTCAACGCAACGCTGGCAGCGCATTTCGACGAAAGCCAGATTTACCGGATTGACCATTATCTAGGCAAAGAAACTGTGCAGAACCTGATGGCGGTGCGCTTTGGCAATGTGCTGTTTGAACCGCTTTGGAACGCGCAATACGTTGATCACATTCAGATTACCGTGGCTGAAACCGTCGGTGTTGGCGGACGGGGCGATTATTATGACCGGTCCGGCGCGATGCGCGATATGGTCCAAAATCACCTGATGCAGCTGTTGTGCCTGATTGCGATGGAGCCGCCTGCGAAATTTGATCCAGATGCGGTGCGTGACGAAAAGCTGAAAGTTATCCGCGCCCTTGATCCGGTGCTGCCGCATCACATCGTGCGTGGCCAGTATGACGCGTTAATGGGCGATGAAAACGCCTATCCCAGCTATCGTGAGGCGGTGCATGACCCGCGCAGCAGTACCGAAAGCTATGTGGCATTGCGTGCCCACATCAGCAATTGGCGGTGGGCTGGCACGCCGTTTTATCTGCGCACCGGCAAACGGTTGGTGGCGCGGTCCTCAGTAATCAATGTCGTGTTCAAAGAGGTGCCGCATACGATTTTCGGCCCCGATGCCGGCCGCCACGCCAATGTGTTGTCGATCCGCCTGCAACCAAACGAGGGCATTACCCTGGGCGTGACCATCAAAGAACCCGGCCCCGGCGGCATGCGGCTGGTCGATGTGCCGCTGGATATGACCTTTGCCGACGCGCTTGGCCCACATGGCGAAGATCCGCCCGATGCCTATGAGCGTCTGATCATGGACGTAATGCGCGGCAATCAAACGCTGTTTATGCGCGGTGATGAGGTCGAGGCCGCCTGGCGCTGGACCGATCCGATCATTGCAGGCTGGGAATCACGCGGCGAAGTGCCTAAACCCTACGACAGTGGCAGCACAGGCCCCCGCGATGCGGATCTGTTGATGTCGCGGGATCAACGTGAATGGCGAGGAATAAACCCATGAATTTTATGGAATATCCTGATCGGGACATGCTGGCGATTGATCTGGCAAACATGCTGGCCGGTGAGATCAAAACCTGTTTGTTAACCCATGATCAGGCGTCGTTTGTAGTACCGGGCGGAACCACGCCGGGGGCGATATTTGACGCGCTTTGCGCTGCTGATCTTGATTGGTCGCGGGTGCATGTGTTGCCAAGCGACGAGCGTTGGGTTTTACCCGATGATCCGCGTTCAAATGCGCGACTGATCCGCGAGCGGCTTTTGGTTAACCGGGCGGCACAGGCGCAATTGGTGCCGCTCTATGCCAAGGCCGACCAACCCGAGGCCGTTTTGGACGCGATTGCCGAAACGCTAAAGCCGCATTTGCCGATTTCGGTGCTGCTGCTGGGGATGGGAGCAGACATGCATACGGCGTCGCTATTTCCCGGTGTTGACGGATTGGCCGCAGCGCTTGATCCACAGGCTGGAACATTGGGCATTATGCGGCCAGAATCGGTGCCCGAGGCCCGCGTGACGTTGACCGCGCAGGTTTTAGACGGTGCATTATCAAAACATCTGGTGATTTTTGGCGCTGACAAACGCGCCGCATTGGACCGGGCAACAAACCTGCCACCAGAACAGGCGCCGGTGAATGCAGTGTTAAGTGGTATGACGGTACATTGGGCCGAATAGGAATTGATTTATGTGGAATGATTTGAAGATATTACAGGGCAACGTTAAGTCGCGCCCAATACGTGATCTGTTTGAAAACGACTCGGCGCGCGCCTCAGGGTTCAGCGCCACAACCAACGATTTGTTGTTGGACTATTCCAAAACCAACATTGACGCAGATACCCGCGTCGCGCTGTTTGAACTGTGCGAAAAGGCTGATGTTGCCGGACGACGCGATGCGATGTTCAGCGGCGAACAGATCAACGAAACCGAAGGCCGCTCTGTGTTGCACACAGCGTTGCGCAATCTTGATGGCGGCCCGGTTGTTGTCGATGGCCAAGACGTCATGCCCAGTGTTCTGGCAACGCTCGCACGCATGGGCAGGTTTGCCAATGCGGTGCGCGCTGGTACGCTGGCCGGGGCAAGTGGCGCGATCACCGATGTGATTAACATCGGCATTGGCGGTTCTGATCTGGGACCGGCAATGGTTGCGCTGGCGCTGGCACCCTATCACGACGGGCCGCGCTGTCATTTCGTGTCCAATGTTGATGGTGCCCATATTGCCGATACTCTGAGCGGGCTTGATCCTAAAACCACGCTGGTCATTGTTGCCTCCAAGACATTTACCACCATCGAAACCATGACCAACGCCCGCACCGCCAAGGCCTGGCTGGTCGACGGCGGCGGCGATGCCAGTCGCCAGTTCGCCGCCCTGTCTACCGCCGAGGAAAAAACCGCCGCCTTTGGGATCGTCACGGATCACGTGTTTGGTTTTGAGGACTGGGTTGGCGGGCGTTATTCCGTCTGGGGTCCAATTGGTCTGTCGGTGATGCTGGCCATCGGGCCAGATGCGTTCAATGCGTTTTTGCGCGGTGCCCAGGCCATGGATGTGCATTTCTGCGCCGCAGACTGGCATGAAAACCTGCCTGTATTGCTGGCCCTGACCGGCATCTGGCACAATCAGGTTTGCGGCTATGCCACCCGCGCCGTTTTGCCGTACGAACAGCGTTTGTCGCGGCTACCGGCCTATTTGCAGCAGTTGGAAATGGAATCAAACGGCAAAAGCGTGGTCATGGATGGCTCTGCTTTGACAGTTGCGTCGGGGGCCGTAATTTGGGGCGAACCCGGCACCAATGGGCAGCACGCGTTTTACCAGTTGATCCATCAGGGCACCGCAATCATCCCTTGCGAATTCATGATCGCCGCCAATGGCCATGACACCGAATTGGCGCATCATCACCGGCTTTTGGTGGCCAATTGCTTGGCGCAATCGGAGGCCCTTATGCAAGGCCGGTCGCTTATCGAGGCGCGCGCAATCATGGCGGCCAAAGGCCTGACCGGAGCCGAGCTTGACCGCCAGGCCCGCCACCGGGTATTTGCTGGAAACCGACCGTCGGTGACATTGGCCTTTCCCCTGCTGACGCCGTTTGTTTTGGGCCAGATCATCGCGATGTATGAACACCGGGTGTTTGTCGAAGGTGTCATTTTGGGGATCAATTCGTTTGACCAATGGGGCGTTGAGTTGGGCAAAGAACTGGCCACGTCTTTGGGGCCAATTGTCGATGGTGACGTATCTGTGGATGGCAAAGACGGCTCAACCGCGGCGCTGGTTGGTTATGTACATCGGCATCGCGAATAGGATAGAAAGCCGACGATTGCGCACATGGCAAAGGGCCGTCTGGTGGAAATGTCAGGGCCAATATTCAAAATCCTAAACGGCCCTTCGGCCACAATGGCGGGTGTTTCCACGTTATTCCCTATGGCTTGGGCGCGTCCGTAACAGCAGGTAGCAACGCGGCTGACCTGTACCCGCATGACACCAAAGGGCTTTTGCAAATTTTGCACTTTGGCAATCAGATTGCAAAAACTGCCCTTAAGCCAAACGCTTGGATCGGCGGGCGTCTTTACAACTGGTTCTCTGGTGAAGATACGGACTATACTCCGATTCCCGGCACGCATCTGCGGCAAACCCTTAGAGCCGTTGGAATTCAGCCGCCAGAATTTGTAATGAATTCGGGCAAATACAAACTTCGGCTCGACCTTTCACAAGAGGCGGTTCTGCGCCTTGCGGCTACACTCAAAGACCCAAGCTGAACCGCAACCGAAAACAATGGTTTGCGCTATTCTACTCGTGTCGGAGAGTAGCGAAATTTGACAATCGGGCAGTGGGCCAACACTCTGATGATTACAGTTTTACTTTCGCGCCGGTGCCTGCCGGTGCTGGCTGCTATCGGAACGTCGGCGATGCGCTGCCGTAAACGTCGATTGACGCGGCACGGGCGGCGGATGCGGTCCTGCTGGCGGCGATGGGTTTACCTGCGGTGCACTATGACGACGGCACCGAAGTCACCCCTCAGATTGATCTGTGCATGGAGCTTGAACTGTACGCAGGCGTGCGTCCGGTGCGCATCATAAAGGGGCAACCAACGCCGCTCAAACAGGGGGCGGCGTTGATTTTGTGCTGATCCGTGAGAGTATCGAGGGGTTGTTTTATACCCAGGGCCGCGGTGATTTGCGCGAGAATGAGGCGCGCAAAACCTTGCGTATCACCCGTAAAATAAGTGAAAAACTGGTCCGTTTTGCCTTTGAACTGGCGCATCGACGCAAAACCTCAGGGCGTGGCCCCGGTCGCGTAACCTGCGTCGACAAGGCCAATGTATTCTGTGCTTTTGCATTTTTCCGGGATACTTTTGACGAAGAAGCCGCCCGCCACCCCACTCTGACGGCCGATCACGCCTATGTCGATTTCACGGCTTTGCGCATGGTGGAAAACCCGCAAGGGGTCGACGTGATGGTGAGCGAAAACATGTTCGCCGACATCCTGTCCGATCTTGGCGCCAGGCTGATGAGGGCGCTGGGATTGGCGCCATCCGCAGATATTGGCGATGATGACGCGGTGTTACAACCCTGTCTCGGCACCGCGCCCGATATTGCCGGGCAGGGCATCGCCTACCCGTTTGCGATGTTTTCGTCTGCGGCGATGATGTTGGATTGGCTGGGTGACAAATTTGACAGGCCGCAAATGGTCACGGATGGCGAAAGGCTGCGTCTGGCGGTGGAAACCGTGGTGGCAAATGATAGGTATCTGACCCGCGATCTGGGTGGCGATGCGGACACGCAGATCGCAACTCAGGCTGTTTTAGAGAAACTATCGGCAATGCCCTGATCTCTCCTGTAACCCGGCAATCAACCAATAAAACCCGGCCCAATTTCTTCTCGTCAAAAATACCTCCCGCCGGAGGCATCCCAACTTAGCCGCCCTTGAGCCGCTGCAATAAATAAACCTCACTGTCAGGCTTCACCTCTTCGGTAAGCCCAAACGCGATGATCCGCCCATCCACAGCCACCGAAACCCCGGCATCAATGGCGCTTTGTAACGCGGGATAGACGGCGACGAGGCCGACCAGAACCTCGCCTACCGTTTTGGCGTCTACTTCAACCTTGTCCTGCCCATCCGCCAATGCGCGCAGGCCGGACCATAGGTTGACTTCAACCATCTTTCTGCGCGTCCAATGCCGCCAAAATGCGCGGTGGTGACATCGGCAGATCATGCAACCGCACACCTGCCGCTGCCGACACCGCGTTGGCAATCGCCGCCAGTGGTGGGCAGATCGACGTCTCGCCAACACCGCGCACACCATACGGATGACCCGGGTTGGGCACTTCAACAATCACCGTGTCGATCATCGGCAAATCAGATGCCACCGGAATGCGATAATCCAGGAACAGATCGTTTTGCAGGCGACCATCTTCGCCGTAAATATACTCCTCGTTCAGCGCCCAGCCGATGCCTTGGACGGCACCACCCTGATACTGGCCCTCAACATAGGTCGGATGGATCGCCTTGCCCGCATCCTGCACCACTGTATAGCGTACAATGCGGGTTTTACCGGTTTCCGGGTCGACTTCGGCATCGACGATATGGGTGGCAAAACTGACACCGGCACCTTCGGGCGTGGCCTCATAGTGACCGTTGATTGGCCCACCGGTGGCGCCCATGTCCTTGGTGATTTCGGCCAATGGCATTGGGTCAAAGTCCCCGGCATTTGGCCCAGATGGCTTGGCACAGCCGTCTTCCCAGACCACCGCATCGGCATCAATGCCCCATTTAACCGCCGCACGACCACACAGCGTTTTCACGGCCGCCCGCGCCGCCGCAATCGTGGCAAGCCCGCTGGCATAGGTCACCCGGCTGCCGTGGGATACCTCGTTATAGCCAAGCGAGGCGGTATCGGCGATGGTACAGCGAATTTTCTCATACGGAATACCCAGTTCTTCGGCCGCCATCAGCGCCATTGAGGCGCGTGATCCGCCAATGTCGGGCGTGCCAACAACGATCTGGCAACTTCCGTCCTCAGACAGCGCCAAAGTCACCGATGTTTCGCCCGCATGGTTAAACCAGAACCCACAGGAAACCCCACGGCCCTGATTTTCACCCAAAGGCGCTGTGAAATGCGGATGTGCCTTGGCGGCCTCCAGCGTTTCAACCAGTCCGATCCGCTCAAAGCTCGGCCCATAACTGGCCTTTGTACCCTCATGCGAAGCATTTTTCAGCCGCGTATCAATCGGATCAAGACCGAGCGAGTTGCACAGTTCATCAATCACCGATTCAACCGCAAATGCCGCCATGGGGGAACCGGGCGCGCGATAGGCCGCCTGTTTCGGCCGGTTGGCCATCACGTCATAGCCAATTTGCGACACGTTTTCCAACGCATAGGGCGCAAAGGCACACATGGCGGTGAATTCCATTGGTGCGCCGGGAAACGCGCCGCCCTGCAGGCGGAACACACCGGATGCGGCGGTGATGATGCCGTCTTTGGTCATGCCGATTTTGATGTCCATCGACGTCGATGACGTTGGCCCGGTGGCGCGGAATACCTCAGAGCGGGTCATCACCAATTTCACCGGACGGTTGGCTTTGCGCGCCAGGGCCAGTGCAACGGGTTCGATAAACACCGCAGTTTTACCACCAAAACCGCCGCCAATTTCTGACGCGGTTACCCGCAGCTGGCTGGTCTCAATGCCCACCAATGCGGCGCAAACTTTCTGGACGTTCCAATGGCCTTGGGTACAGCACCAAAGCTCACCTTTGCCGTCGCCGCCAAGCTGGGCAAGACAGGCATGGGGTTCGATATAGCCCTGATGTGTGGCTTCGGTGGTGAAATGATCCTCAATCACCAAATCGGCCGCAGCAAAGCCCTGGTCCACATCGCCATGCCCACTCTCGTGATAACGTACAACATTGGGGTGCAGGCCAGCAGGCACCGAACTGTCAGCCGCACCTTCGCGGATGATGGGCGCGTCGTCGGCCATGGCCTTGTCGACATTGGTGACATGCGGCAGAAGTTCGTATTCAACCTCGATCAGCTTCATCGCGTCACGCGCGATCAACGGCGAAATCGCCGCAACAGCCGCCACCGCATGGCCGTCATACAGGGCCGTATCGCCGGCCATGACATTTTCTAGGATGTTCCAGTTTTCACCGGTTAATCCAGTGACAAAATCGGCCCGAGTGACGATGGTTTTGACGCCCTTCAACGCCTCGGCCTTGGATGTATCAATGCTCACAATCCGCGCATGCGCATGTGGGCTGCGTACGATCGCGGCGTGCAACATGCCCGGTGCGCTGGCGTCGGCACCAAATTTGGCGCGGCCGGTGACTTTGTCCAACCCATCAGGGCGGTCCGGCGTGGTGCCTACGGCGGTGAATCCAGTTGTTTTTGGTCCGTCAAATGCCATTACGAAGCCCTCCGCATGTCAGCAGCCGTGTCCATCACGGCGCGAATGATTTTATCGTATCCGGTACAGCGGCACAGATTGCCCGCCAGCCAATAGCGCACTTCGGTCTCGGTTGGATCGGGGTTACGTTCCAACAATGCCTTGGTGGCGACCAGAATGCCCGGCGTGCAAATCCCGCATTGCAACGCCGCATATTCGATGAATTTCTTTTGCAGCGGATGCAGGGTTTCACCGTTTGCAATGCCTTCGACGGTGGCAATCTGTTTGCCCTCGGCTTCGGCGCCCAGCACCAGACAGGAACAGACCAGCCGCCCGTCCATGGTCACCGAACAGGCGCCACAATCACCGGTGCCACAGCCCTCTTTGGCGCCGGTCAGATTGAGTTTGTCGCGCAGCGCGTCCAGCAGGGTTTCGCGTGGATCACAGAGGAATTCGACCTCGTCGCCGTTGACGGTTGTGGTGACGTGAATGTTGCTCATGCTTGGTCTCCGGTATTGGCTTGCGCCCGCGCATAGGCGATTTTGGCGGCGCGTTTGGCCATCACTCCAGCCACATGGGTGCGGAAAAAAATGGTGCCGCGTTTGTCGTTAATTGGCTTGCAGGCGGCAGAGGCGGCGGTTGCAAGCGCCTCAAGGGCACCGTCATCCAGCGTGCTGCCGATGATGGCGTTTGCCGCATCTTCAACCAACAGAACCGTTGGCGCCACAGCACCAAGCGACACGCGCGTCGATGTTATTATATCACCGTCCAGCGTCAGGTTTACCGCACAGCCAACAACGGCAATGTCCATTTCGGTGCGCGGGATAAACCGCAGATAGGCGTCGCCAGCCGATGTGCCACGCGCCGGAATATGTAGCGCCGTTACCAGGTCACCTTTGGTCAGAACACTTCGGCCAGGGCCTGTCAGGAAGTCCTCGATCGCCACCTGACGCGTGCCATTGGGGCCGGTCACGGTTGCGCTCATCTCTGCGGCCACCATCGCCGGAACGCCGTCCGCGGCGGGCGAGCCATTGCACAGATTACCGGTAAGCGTCGCGCGGCCCTGAATTTGGGTAGAGCCAATCAGATCCATCGCCTCGACCACACCGGGCCAATCGGCCATCAGCGCGGCATGTTCGGTCATTTCAGCGCCGGCCACGGCAATGCCGATGCGCCAGCTGCCATCTGCGGCGCGGCTGATGTCTTTGACACCGTCGATATGTTTGATGTCGATCAGCGTATCCGGCGTGACGATATCGGCGCGCAGCTGCACCAGAACGTCGGTGCCTCCGGCCAGAAACCGGGTGATCCCGCAGGCATTGGACGCGACCGCAACGGCGTCGTCAAAACTGGTGGCTATGTGGTAATCCATGTGCTCTCCTTGCCCATCGCGCTGGGGTGGCTTTCATGTGCCTAGTGATAGGCTCAGATTGGTATCGACGCCACAGCCAATTCCGATAATCGGGGGGGAATTCCAATAATTGGCGGGCAATTCCGACAATCGGTGGGCGCAAAAAGACCTTAACAGGTTTAGGGTTGGATTAGGGTGACACCCACTGACCTTGCCAGGTGTTGCTGCGCAAAAATTCGGCCCGTCGATGGCCTTTGGGATCAAGGTTTACAACATCAATATGGCACAGCGATATTTCCAGAACCGCAAAGCGATCCGGCGATGGGCTGATGCTCCAATCACCGGAGGTCAAAATTGGCGTACCGGGGGGCGGCACATGGCCATAGGCTTCGCGGCCGTCGTTCGGCACGCGATCCCATAAGGTTTGCACGGTGTCGCCAGTGACGATCTGAGTGGTTCCTGACAGGCGCAACTGCACCAATTCATTGGGCGCCCACATATGTAAAGACGCACGAGGGTCAGCCAGCAGGCCGTTAATCTTGGAGGATAACAAATCGGTATGAACCGTCACGATCCCGCGATCCTGATCGCAGTGACGCAGGGCGACCATACGGGCCTGCGGCGCACCATCGCTATCAACGGTTGCCAAAACCACCCCGTGCCGCGTGTCCCGGGTTAGCAGATGCCACGCCTGATCCAGCGTTTCAGCCAAGGTTGCTGCGCTGCTATTCATAGCCTGTCATCTCCAAATAGCCGCGCCCTTGATGTGACCCGGTGAATTCTATCGGGCCTTCCCAATAGGCAAAAGACGTTGCCATCCAGCTTTGCGGGTTCAGTGCCGAAATTTCAACATCAACGCCTTTGGCAGGCAATTCCACCCGCCAACGCACCGGAATATCGCGCCCCTCAACCAAAGCCGTCGCCAGCGGCGTCGCGGTGAATGCACCATCGCCATAGACCTGCACACTGCCATCCGGCGCGATCCATGTGGCCGAACTATAGCCATCACCGCTATCCCGGAGCAGAAACCCCATCAGGCGGGCACCATCGTCCATCGCCAGCGAAAACCAATCCCATCCGGTCTGATCTGCGGCCAGCGGTTGCGACGACCATTCCCGGTCGAGCCAGCCATTGCCGGTGACGTTGACCGGACCGTCAGGCAATTGCAGCGTGCCGGTCACGGCATAGGACGGTTGCGCATAGTAATAACTGGCCTGCCCACTGCCGGATTTCACCGAATACCCCTGATCGCCATGCAGAACCAGCGGCGTTTTGGCCGTCATTTCCAGCGCATAACCAAACGCCGCCCCAGTTGCGTTGACCGACAATGACGACAGATCATCGCGGCCCCGCATGGTCCATTCATCAATCCACGCCTCAAACGGCGAGGCGGTTACACCGGCCTGACCAATCCCGCCACGCGCCAGCCGTTCGGCGTAATAATGCGCATCATCTGTGGTTAACGCGGCGTGGCCCATCCACAATTGCGGCGATTGCCAGCCCTTAGCCTCGTTTGGTTGCAAGGCACTGCGGAACAACGTCCATTGCACGCCGTAATCCTGGCCGTCCTCGCCGGTCAGGGTGGCGGTCAGATACCACCATTCAATGCGGTAATCCGGGTGCGGGCCATGATCTGCCGGGAATGACAAATCTACTCCGGGGGCGGGTTGCGTAAAACCTTCGGCGCTGCGGCCAAGGTCTGCAAAGCCTTGTGCGGTGGCAGGTAGGGCGGCCAATAATGCCCAGCAGAGCGTGAGAATTTTAACGCTCATTTGCGAATACTTTCAACAGATCAGCAGGCGGCGTGCGGCGCAGACGCAGCGCGGGCAGGGCGGCGGCAAGACCGGCGGCCAGGATGGCCAGCGCAAACAGGATCAACCAGTCAAACGGGAACAAATACATCGGCAGACGCCAGCCAAAGGCTTCGACGTTAATCACCGTTAGCAACACCCATGCGAGCGCCAACCCCAAGGGCAACGCCAGCAGCGCCGTTATCACCGCCAACGCCAACGATCGCGCCATTTCCAGCCGCGCCAGATGTTTGCGGGTGAGCCCTAGCGCCCAAACCGGGGCGAGTTGCGGCAATCGCATCGACCACAGCGTTAACAGGCTGGTCAGAATGGCAAAACTGGCAACACCAAGGGTCAGTATGTTCAACGCACCAGTGACCACAAAGGTCTTTTCGAAGATCGCCAGCGAGCGCGCCTTGATGTCGGATTGGTTGACGATGCTGGCCAATGGCGGGTCAAACTGCGCGTTCAGATCACGGATCAAATTCGCCACCTTGTCCGGGGGCATGCGCACGCCAAACTGGCGGTTGGGCAGGTGATCTGTATGATCCCACAGGGTCTCCATTGACACAATGGCCTGCCCATTGGGGTTGCCATAATCGGAATAAATACCAACAATAGACAGCTGCCAGTCGGGGCCAAACGCGACCGTATCACCCAGATTCAGATCATCCCGCCGCGCCATTTGTTCGCTGATCAAAGCGCCTGTGCCGGTAAAAACGCTGCTCCAAACCTTGGGTTCGGCGCTGAGCAGCGGCCAGTTATCTCGATAGGTTTGGTGATCAACGATGCCATAAACGCGCGTTGATTGGCCGTGAACCTTGGCTTCGGTATAGCGGATCGGCAGAACCGCATCGACGCGCGTGTTCAGCCAATCCTGCAACTGCGCCCCTTGGGTGTCATTGCGGGCGGTCAGGTACAGTTCGGCGGCCAGCCGTTGGTCGAGCCACCCAGTGAACGTTAGCCGGAAACTCGACACCATGGTGCCGACCCCGACATTGGTGGCCAACGCCAGCAGCAACGCCATCAACGCCAGTGAAATCCCCGGCAATTGCGCCTGCATATCGGCCCAGACCCATTGCGCCACCGGCCCGCGGGCCCGCGATCCGGCCAATGACAGCAGCAGCCCTAACATGCGCGGCAACATTAGCGCGGCCCCCAGCATGAGCCCACCCAGCAACACAAATCCGGCGATCAGGCCATCAAACAGCACTACGGTTGCGATGCCGCCCGCCAAAAGGGCGAGGCCCGCCCAGGCCTGCCATCGCGCGGCACTGGCTGCACTTTGCGACCAGGCGTAGCTGCCGGATGCGGACAGGATCGGCATATGCGCCAGTTTCCAGACCCCATGCGCACCGGCCAGCAAAGCCCCCGAAACCGCCATGCCCAAGCCTGCGAATATCCACGTTGGGCGCAGGATAAGCTCTCCGGGGATGGAGGCTCCATAAAGGCCGCGCAGGGTGGCCGAAACGTCCGGCAACAACGCGGCGGCGATCAGATAGCCGATGACCAACCCCAATGTTCCGGCGATCAGCGCCAGTGCGGTCAGCTCTCCCAGCACCAAAACGGTGAGGTTGCGCGACGGTAGGCCAAGGGCGCGCAGGGTGCGGAACATGGCGCGGCGTTGCTCAAACGCCAGACCAACGGTGCCGTGTACGATGAACAATCCGACGGCAAAGGCCAGAAGGCCAAAGGCGGTCAGGTTCAAATGGAAACTGTCGGTCAGACGGGCGGTGGCCGGGTCTTGGCGTTCAAGGTCCGGGGCGATTTCAGAGAGCGTTGGCAGGTTGCCGGGTTGGTCGTTTAGGATCAGCAGGTGGTTAATAAGGCCGGGTTGATCCAGCAGGGTTTCGGCGATGCCAATGTCGGTCAGAACGACGTTGGTGGGCAGGGTGTCAACAACCGTGACCGGCGGCAGACCGGGCTGATCACTGAGGGCCTTGGCGGTATCAGCCGAGGCAAACAACCGTCCCGGTGCGACCAGAGTTTCATAGATTGACCCGGTTGTTTTGCTGGTTTGCGGCAGCTTCGGAGAGCTGAGAAAATCAACGCCGATCAGCGTGACAGTTTTATCCTTCAGTTTTAGACGCCCTTGCAGCACCGGCGACACCTGCCATCCGGCACGGCGCAATGCCACGTAACGATCCAGCGGGATCAGACCGTCGCGCGCCACCAGAACCGGGCCCTGATCCGCGCCAAACTGGCTTAGGGCGCTGGCATAGCTGGCGCGCGCTTCGGCGTTGATGGCCTGCACCGCAGACCACAGCCCGGTGGCCAGCGCCAGACCTGCAATCAGGGTGATCAATTGCAAAGGTTGGCGACGCCAATGGGACATAAGCGCGCTAAGGGCGGCCCAGATCACAGGATGCGTCCGCCACTAAGATGCGCGCGTCGGTCTAGCCGGTCGGCGATGCGTTCAGAGTGAGTCACCAAAAACAGCGCCGCCCCGGTATCGGCGACCAGCGACAACATCAGGTCGAGCACCGCATCGCCGGTTGTTTGGTCCAGATTGCCGGTGGGTTCATCCGCCAGCAACAAGGCAGGGCGAAGCGCCAGCGCCCGGCCAATCGCCACCCGTTGTTGTTGGCCACCGGACAGCTGTTCGGGATAGCGGGTGACCAGTTCGGTTAAACCCAATCGGTCGGTCAGAGTGGCAATCCAGTCAGGATCAGCGCGCCCGGCAATGCGGGCATGAAACGACAGATTTTGCGCCACAGTCAGCGATGGGATCAGGTTGAATTGCTGAAACACCAGCGCCACAGGACCCCGGCGCAACGCGGCGCGCCCAGTATCGTCAAGGCCGGACAACGCCACGCCATTGAGCAGGATTTCACCGGCATCAAACTGATCAAGCGCGCCAACCAGATGCAGCAGGGTGCTTTTGCCACTGCCGCTTTCGCCAGTCAGGGCAAGCGTTTCACCGGCGTCCAGTTGCAACGAAACATCGTTGAACACTGGGGCAGATTGACCAGCCCCGGTATAGGTTTTTGCAAGGTTGCGAATATCCAGCAACATTTGGTTTTCCCTTAACTATCTGAGGGGTTAGGTGTATCCATCTCATCGTCTTTCACCCGAAAGAACACCGCATAAAGCGTTGGCACCACAACCAAAGTCAGGATGGTGGCAAAGCTTAGCCCGCAGATGATAACAACCGCCAATGATTTGAAAAACGGATCCCAAAGCAGCGGCACAACACCAAGAACCGTGGTTGTGACGCCCAAGGCCACCGGTCTTGCCCGGCTAAGCCCGGCGTCAATCACCGCAGACATCCGCGCCTTGCCATTGCTGATTTGACTGTCGATTTCATCAATCAACACGATGGCGTTTTTGATCATCATACCGGTCAGCGCCAAAATCCCCAGCAAGGCCATGAATTCAAGCGGCGTTTGCGACCCCGCCAGCCCCCAGACCACGCCGATGATCGCCAAAGGCACCGTCAGGAAAATTATCAGCGGTTGGCGAATGGCGTTGAACAACAGGATCACCACCACAATCATCGCACCAAATCCAATCGGCATGATCGACGCCAAACCGGCGTTGGCCTCTTGGCTGTTGCCATGTTCGCCCTTCCATTGAAAACTATAGCCGGGCGGCAGTTTGATGGTTTCGATGCCGGGGCGGACCTGTTCAAACAGATCGCCCGACAGCACGCCGGGGGCATTGTCCGATTGGGCGGTGATTGCCAAAATTCGGTTGATGCGGCGCAGATTACCGGCCTCAAACACCAGATCAAATCTGTCTACGACCTGGGCAATCGGCACATAGGTTCCGGCCACCTGACTGAACACCAGAACATCGCGAAGCCCGGCAACGTTTTGCCGTTCGTCCGCGACGGGCCGCATGATGATGCTGCGCAACTCGTCCTTTTCGCGGTATTGGCCGATTTGCGTGCCTTGGAGATGCGAATAAATCGCGTTGGAAATTTCACCCTGCGTCAGCCCCAGACGTCTGGCGTTTTCGGTGTTGATGACCGGGCGAATGATCGGAACCTGTTCGCGCCAGTCGTCCTTGATCGCAATCGCGCCGGCATCTGCCATGATGGTTTTGGCCTGATCTGCCAGATCGCGCAGCGTCGCCGGGTCGGTGCCAAAGAACCGTGCCTCGATATTTGAGCCGCCACCCGGGCCAAGCACAAATTTCCAGACCTTTGAATTTGCCTGCGGTTTAGTGTCGTTGATTTCGGCCTGAATTTCGACAATCAGGTCGTCGATTTTGCGGTAATCATCAACGTCCACAAGGATTTGGCCATAGGCTGGGTTGGCGTCTTCGCTGGTATAGATCAGCATGAACCGCAAATGTCCGCCGCCCACGACCGAATTGGTGCCGACCACGCCGTCAAGACCGCGCACATATTCGGCGATGTTTTGAATGTCCTGTTCGGTGCTGGCGATATCGGTACCATCGGGGCGGAAATAATCAACCACGAACTGTGCCCGCGATGAGGTTGGGAAAAAGCCAGCCGGAACTTTGGAAAATCCGGCAATGGCGGTGCCAAATAGCACCAGAACCAACACAATGGTCGCCCAACGCCGCGCAATCGCCAGGGTCAGGAAATTGCGGTACATGCGGCTGAATTTGCCTTCGCCGGCCTCGACGGTTTTGGGCGTTTTCAGCAGTAGTACGCAATAATACGGCGTCAGCCAGACCGCGATCAGCCAAGAAAACAGCAGCGCGATTGAGATGGTCCAGAACAGGCTACCGGCATACTCACCGGTGGCATCCGGCGAAAACCCAACAGGTGAGAACGCCAATAGCCCAACAACCGTACCGCCAAGCAATGGCCATTTGGTCTGGTTGACCACCGCAATTGATGCCTTGGCAGCGCTCTCGCCGCGCTGAACGCGCACCAACGTGCCCTCGACCACCACGATGGCATTGTCCACCAACATACCAAGCGCAATAATCAGAGCGCCCAGGGAAATACGTTGCATATCAAGGCCATAGGCGTACATGCCAAACAGCGTTCCTGCGACAGTGACCAACAGGATGCCACCCATCAAAATGCCCGAGCGGATGCCCATAAACACCATCAGCGTGGCGACCACGATGATCAGGGCCAGCAACACGTTGTTGACAAAATCAGCTATCGACACCGTCACGGTCGAGGCCTGATCCGAGATCACCAGAACGTCGATGCCAATGGGGCGGTTTTCGGTCAGTTGTTTGATCCGGGCATTCACCGCGTTGCCCATGTTGACCACATTGCCGCCGGTCTCGTTGGAAACACCAATGCCAATGGCGGGTTTGCCGTCTTTATAGAGCAGCAACGTGGCCGGATCTTTTAGCCCGCGGCTGATGGTGGCAATGTCTGACAACCGATAGGTTGCACCCGATGTCGGGTTGGCGATGGTCAGATTACCAATGGCCTCAATGGAATCCACTGCTGATGTTGGCGAAATGATCAACCGCATAACGCCCGCGACAATTGAACCGGCGGGTGTCACCAGGTTCTCGCCTTGCAGCAGATCGGTGATATGGCCGGGTGTCAAATTTAGCGCACTAAGCCGGGCAGTGGCGTATTCTACATAGATAACTTCGTCCTGAACGCCGATCAAGGCGGCTTTGGACACGCCATCAACCAGCACCAACTGGCGTTGCAGGTCTTTGGCATAGGCGTAAAGTTCGCTGATCGAATAGCCGTCACCGACGATGGCGTAATACTGTGCATAGACATCGCCGAAATCGTCATAGACCTGACTTTCATAGGCGCCAGGCGGCAGGGTCGGCTGAACATCGCGTATTTTTGCCCGCATCTGGGTGAATTTCTGTACCAATACCGTGCGGGTTTTGGCCGACGGAATGGTAAACTCGATGCTGACCGTGCTGACGCCGGGCGAGGATACCGATTTGATTTCCTTTACGCCGGAAAGCTGTTGCAGTGCGCCTTCGACCTTTTCGGTGACTTCTTCGGCGACTTCTTCGGCGGTGGCGCCGGGGTAGGGGGTGATAATCTGAGCGACGCGAATGATGAAATCCGGGTCTTCAAAACGTGGCAGGGTTACATAGGCAAAATAGCCTGAAATCAGGATCAGAACGGTGGCCAGCGCGGAAATAACGCGCTTTTGTATGGCGAAACTGGCGAAATCCATTGGCTTATTCGTCCCCAACCACATTGATCGGTCGGATCACATCGCCTGCCCGAAGCCGAGACACGCCGGCGGTAACGATTTTCACCCCAGCCGCGAGGCCCTCGGTGATCGTAACGTCACCACCTGAAACAGATCCCGGTGTGACCGGCTGGGCCGAAACCGCGCCTTTGTCGTCGACAATCCAGACAAACGGTTTGCCCTGCGCATCGGTGGCCAAAGCCGTCAACGGAATGTCAGGTTTCTCGACGCCGGGTTCACTGCTGGTGACGCGGACGCGGCCGGCCATGCCGGGCAAAACCCGCGTCCCATCAGGCACCTTAACGGCGACGCGGGCCCGGTAGGTTTGGGTCCCGGGATCGGCCTGCGTCGAAAACTCGACCAGCTCTGTTGCCGTGAATTTGGTTCCAATACCAGATAATTCAACGTCAACGGTAATACCGTCAGGGTCGCGTTCTGTCCATTTCAAAACATCCGCTCCGGGGATATCAAACACCATGTCTATGGTGCTAAGCTGCTGTAATAACACAACCTCAGACCCGGCCTGAATGTTGGTAAAATTGTCGATAAGGCGCTGTGCGATGATGCCGTCAAATGGTGCGCGCAGGGTTGCGTATTCAAGTTGGTCTTTGGCCTGATCTACCTGAGATTCCAGCCCGCGCAATGCGGCCTCGGATGCGGCGATGTCTTCTAGACGGCCACCGGCATTGCCGATCGCCAGCTGTTCTTCGGCGGTTTTAAGATTGGCGTTTGCCACGCGGGCTGTGGCGATATCTTTGTCTAGCTCGGCCTGGGCGACGACGCCTTTGGTTTGCAAAGTTTGCGTGCGCTCGACCTGAGCCGTAGCCTGATCCAATTGCGCCTGCATTGCGTTTACACTGGCCTCAAGTGCCAAAATATCCTCGGGTCGGGCACCGGCCATAAGTGCAATATGCTGTTGTTCGGCCTGATCATGCTGGCTCTCGAGCTGTTTCAGGGCGTTTTCAAAGTCACGCGTATCCAGCTGGGCAATTACGTCGCCTTCGACCACTTTGTCGGCGGCGCGCACCGAAAGTTTTACCACCCGGCCAGAAACGCGAAAGGACAATTCCACCTCTTGCGAGGGATAGACGATGGCGGGGTATTGCACCTGCAAAGCCACCGGTTTTGTGACCACTTCGATCACCTTGGCGGGGCGCGCGGTTTTGGCAGCGTCCTGCGCAAATCCCATTGGAGCGAACACAACAGCCAATACCGTGCCAAATACAGCAATCTGCAGGTTTTTCATTCTATATTCCCAATTTATTCGTGTTATAGCTACACCGTTGCCAAGGCGGCTAACAAGATAAAAGAGCAGGATATATTTAGTGACCCTCCCGCAGCAAATAATGTGGGGCAGCCTGTTTCTGGGCCTTTGCCTGATCCTTCACACGTTGTTTTTGGCGCTCTGTATCGGCTGGCTTGCCAAGTTGGCCGATCGGCTTGAAAACCGCAACCATATGGTGCGCAATCTCGTGCTGGTGTTGATGGCACTTTGGGTGATTGTGTTTGCCCATACCGTGCAGGTCTGGATCTGGGCCGCCGTTTGGATCAATTACGAGGTTTTGTCAGACTGGAACGAAGCGATCTATTTTTCCATGGTGACCTATACGTCGCTTGGCTATGGCGACATTGTGCTTGGCCCGGGGGTTCGGGTGTTTGCAACCTTTGCCTCCGTTACCGGATTGCTGGGCTTTGGCCTAAGCACGGCGCTTTTGGTGGCACTGCTCAATCGGTTGATGATCTTTCTGAACGAGGATTAGAGAACAATTGCGCTGGAATCAGGGTTTGGCACGTGACTTTCAAAGCAGTGGTGAGAACAGCCGGGCAACAGGTGCGCCATAACGAATATAGGCTGATTGCTGATCAATGGTCTCATTGATCTCGTAAGCCTTTTTGAAATCCGCGCGCAGCATCGTGTCGACCTCGGCGGCGGCGCGTTTGTCAAAGAACAACGCCATCGCCTCAAAGTTAAGCCGGAACGACCGGTTGTCCAGATTGGTGGTGCCAATCGCTGCCAGTTCATCATCCACCAGAAATACCTTTTGATGCATGAACCCATCGCCATAGCGGAAAATGCGCACGCCGGCCTCGGTCACGTCATCAAAATAGGAATAGGCCGCCAGCCACGACAGGCGATGATCGGCCATATCCGGGATCAGAATGCGCACATCAACACCGCGCAGGGCGGCGTGGCGCAGGGCGGTAGTGATGTCCAGATCGGGGATGAAATACGGCGAGGCGATCCAGATCCGTTGTTTGGCCTCGGCAATGGCGGAAAAGAACATCAGGCTGCCGGTTTCACTGGCGTCGCCGGGACCGGTGGCGACAATTAGCGCGGTCATGTCCTGATCCGAATGCGGCACCTGCCAATTGACATCACGCATCAGCGTTTCATTGGTCGCCCAATGCCAATCCTCGGCAAAAACCAGCTGAAGCTGGGACACGATGGGGCCGTAAATCTGCAAATGGGTGTCGCGCCAATGGCCAAATTTTTCGCTGCGCCCCATATATTCATCGCCCACGTTCAGCCCGCCAATAAAGCCGGTGATCCCATCGATGATAATCGATTTTCGGTGATTGCGAAAATTCAGCTGAAAGCGAAAGCGCGGGCCTTTGGCGGTCTTTTTGTCAACCACCTGCACGCCAGCATCCCGAAGTGTATCGGAATAGCTCTCGGGGAGTTTATGACTGCCAACCGCATCGGTCATCAGCCGCACCATGACACCGCGTTTTGAGGCGTCGATCAGGTGGCGTTGCAACTCAAACCCCAGATCGTCGTCATGGATGATATACGACTGGATCAGGATATAGGTTTTGGCGCTGTCGATGGCGGCAAATATCGCGCCAAAGGTCGCGTCACCATCGATCAGAATATCGGCGCCATTGCCGCGACAGGCCTGCAAATCGGCGCAGTATTCAAACGGCTCAAAGGCAATTCTGGTTGAGCCCGGGGTCGGCGCGTGTTTGATCGCAAATTCTTTGATGCCAGCCATGATTTGCGCGGATTCACGACGCGACACCATATAACCCTGATATTTGCGTTGCCCCAGAAACAGATAGAGCGGCACCGCGAAAAACGGCGCTGACAGCAGGAACACAACCCAGCCCACAGCCCCTTGCGAGGTGCGGGCGGTAGCCGCCGCGCGCATGGCGAAATATATGCCAAGCAAATAGACAAGCAAAACCGCCAGCGATGTAAAGGCCAGCCAAACGGCCAACCCGTCCCTTTCTATCACTATTTCCGTCATTCTGTGTGCCCCATGAAAAAAGCCAGCCCATGACAGGCTGGCTTTCGGTTACAACCCTATGAAGGGACGTAGTTTATT
>JBLHMP010000026.1:0-45788 GCA_047623555.1 Granulosicoccus sp. | reverse complement strand
ATCTCAGGCTGTAGGGTGCGTGGGTTTTCACCCACCCTACGCCAAATTTCAAATCAGACCGCGCGTTTCAGCGCGTCAATCAGGTCGGTCTTTTCCCAGCTAAATCCACCATCTGCTTCGGGTGCGCGGCCAAAATGGCCGTAGGCCGCCGTGCGCTGATAGATCGGACGGTTCAGTTGCAAATGCTCGCGAATACCCCGCGGGGTCAGGTCGATCACCCCGCCAATAGCCTTTTCGATTTCAGCATCCGGCAACTGACCGGTGCCATGGGTATCCACATAAATTGACAGTGGTTTGGACACGCCAATCGCATAGCTCAGCTGCAATGTGCAGCGCTCTGCCATGCCCGATGCGACGATGTTTTTGGCCACATAACGCGCAGCATAGGCCGCCGATCGGTCCACTTTGGTCGGGTCTTTACCTGAAAACGCACCGCCACCATGGGGTGCCGCACCGCCATAGGTGTCGACAATGATCTTGCGTCCGGTCAGACCAGCGTCACCATCCGGCCCACCAATGACAAATTTACCGGTCGGATTTACATGCCATTCGGTATCGGCTGTAATCCAACCTTCGGGCAGGGATTCGATAATGTAGGGTTCAACGATCGCGCGGATATCACCCGAGGTCAGTTCTTCGATCAGATGCTGTGTCGACAATACCACCGAACTGACACCAACCGGTTTGCCATCGCGATATATCACCGACAATTGCGATTTAGCGTCCGGGCCAAGCGCCGGTTCGGTACCATCTTTGCGCACTTCCGCCAAACGGCGCAGCATGGCATGGGCGTACTGGATAGGGGCTGGCATTAATTCGGGGGTTTCGGTGGTGGCATAGCCAAACATGATGCCCTGATCGCCAGCGCCTTCGTCTTTGTTGTCTGCCGCATCGACACCTTGGGCGATGTGGGCTGATTGCTCATGCAGCAGGTTGGTTATTTCACAGGTCGCGTGGTGAAATTTTTCCTGCTCATACCCGATGTCTTTGATACAGGCGCGGGTGATGTCTTCGATCCGGCCCATGTAATCATGCAGCTTATCCTGATCGGACAACCCCACTTCGCCGCCAATCACCACCCGATTTGTGGTGGCAAAGGTTTCCGCGGCAACCCGTGCTTCGGGTTCTTCGCTTAGGAAAGCATCCAGAACGGCGTCAGAAATTCGGTCACAGACCTTATCCGGGTGACCCTCAGAAACGGATTCCGAGGTAAAAATATAATTCTGTCGGGACATGAAGTGCTCCAAATAAGTGTATCCCACCACGTCAGGAAGCCGTTGCAGCAGGGTCAACACGAGTTACGCGGGCTAGCCGCAATGGTCAATTCCTAAGTCATGGTCTGACGTCGCGATTGCAGTCCAACAAGGCCCAACAAGACCGCGAAAAGCATCAAGAGTAGCGGCAGATCGCCAGTTTCGGAATAAATCGTCGGCGGCAACGGCGCGGGCAGCCGTGCGTCAATGAACCCGGCCTCACCCAAAGGCAGCGAACTGGTGATGCGCCCCAGCGGGTCAATCATTGCCGAAATACCGGTATTGGCCGCCCGGATCATTGGCAAACCTTGCTCTATGGCCCGCATCTGCGCCTGCGCAAGATGTTGATAGGGGCCGGAATAATTGCCAAACCAGGCGTCATTGGTGATCAGCAACAGAAAATTTGGCCGCTCGGGTGTGCCACCAACATCCTGCGGAAACACCGCCTCGTAACAGATCAGCGGCAGGGCTTTGCCAAGCGCGCCAAACGATATCACCTGCGGCCCTGGCCCGGCGCTAAAGCCATCGCCTTCGCCTGACGCCAGCCCATGCCAGCCAAAGCGCGAGGCAATATCGCCCAGCGGAATATATTCGCCAAAAGGCACCAGATGATGTTTGTCATAGGTCGCGGCAACCTCGCCCGTCTCGTCCAGATAGACCAGAGAATTATAAAGCCGTTCACCGACACGCCGCTGAATACCGGCCACCACCGGCGTGCCACGCGCGGCGTCCATGATCACATCAAAGGCCGGGTCAGCAGCGTGAAAATACATCGGGATTGACGTTTCGGGCCAGACGATCAGATCAGGTTGCGACTGCCCCGGTTGTGGCGCGGCGGCGGTAAAGTCGACGCTGCGGTTGAAAAATATCGGGATATAGGCCGGGTCCCATTTTTGATGCTGCGGTGCATTGGGTTGGATCAGGCGAATGGTGGCATCCGTGAGCGGGCTGATTTGGTCCTTGGTTGCATAGTCAACGCCCAGAACGGCGACACAGAGCGCTGCGACGGGCACAACGGCCATAATCCGGGATCGCAGATTTTGGGCATTTTGCAGCAAATAACCAGTGGCCATGGGCACCGCCACCGTCAACAAACCAAGGCCATGCGGGCCGATCCATGCAAGCAGACGGGCCGCATCTGTGTTCACCCAGATTTGGGTCAACGCGGCCCAGGGTAGGCCCGTCAACATATAGGCCCTCGCGAATTCAGCGAGGGACAGCATTAAAACTAGGGCCGCGATCCGGGTCAGCCGCGTGCGCCCCAGACGAAAGGCGGCCCAGAATGCGCCCCCCCAGAACAACGCCATGCCGCCGGAAAACAACAGCAGAGCAAACGGCGCCATCCAGCCGTGGGTTGCGATATCAACCAAAAACGGTTCGACGATCCACACCAAGGCGGGCAAGAACCAGCCAAAGCCAAACGCCCAGCCGATGAGGGCGGCCTGACGTGAAGTTTCTGTGCTTGCGAACACCGCCGGGATTGCCGCCAGCGCCAACAACGTGACAGGCCACCAGCCCACAGGTGCCAGACCAAGAGCAGCAAAGGCTCCGACCAGAACCGTCAGGCCAAGGCGTTGCCGCATCGACCAGCGCGCCAGTGTCATCACTTGGCAGTATCCGGCAGGCGCACCCGCAGCCGTTTGATGCGGCGGGGATCGGCATCCATGATCTCAAATTCGGTACCATCAGGATGCACGACAACCTCGCCCCGGGCAGGAACCCGCCCCGACAGCAGGCTGACCAAACCGCCCAGCGTATCAATTTCTTCTTCGTCGATATCTTGGTGCCCCGTTAGTGACAGGCCGATTTCAACCTCAAATTCACCCAAAGGCGTTTTTGCAAGCGCCACATAACATCCCGGTTTTTCCAACACCCACGGCTGGTCTTGGTCGGTGTCATGCTCGTCTTCGATCTCGCCGACGACCTGTTCGATCAAATCTTCGATGGTCACCAGACCATCAACGCCGCCGTATTCGTCGATCACCAAGGCAATGTGGCGGCGTTCGGTTTGCATTTTGGCCAGCAAAACACCGATCTGCATGGAGGGCGGGACAAACAACAAAGGACGAAGCATGGGCGGCAGGTCCAGTTCGGCAGTGTTGCCGTTGAACCCGTAAGTCAGCGCAAAATCCTTGAGGTGAACAAATCCCAGCGGGGTATCCAGCGTGCCATCATAGATCGGTATCCGGCTTAGGCCGCTGTCGCGAAATACGGTGACCAGATCATCTTTGGTGACAGTATTTGGCACCGCGACAATATCTGCCTTGGGGATAGCCACATCTTCGACGCGCAGTCGGCGTAGATTGAGGATGCTGTGAGGCATGGCCAACGGTATAATATGCCCGTTCGCCTGGCCTTTGTCAGGTGTATCCGAAGGAGTCAGCGACTCAAAAATGCGACTGAAGAACCCGGTTTTGTGGTGTGTATCATCTAGTGACAGCGCGCGTTGCGCTGCGTTAGAACTGCCGTCTGTTTCGCCCATTTATCCTATCCGAATTGGGGCATCATGCCCTGTCTATATCTCTATATGGGTCATCCATACCCAAATTGCCAAGTATCTCGCCCTCAAGTCGTTCCATCAGAGTGGCATCCGGGTCACGGATATGGTCATAACCCAAAAGATGTAACACTCCGTGAACGATCAGATGGGTGACGTGATCGGCCATAGGTTTGCCTGCATCTGCCGCCTCGCGTTCACAGGTTTCAAAAGCAATTGCGATGTCCCCCAGTGACAACTCTCCGGTCATGTCAGGCTCTGGTGGGGTTGGTGTGGCGCCGGGTTGGTCTGCGGCCAAATCGTCCGCGGGCCAGCTTAGAACGTTTGTCGCGGTGGGTTTATTGCGAAAATCGCGGTTGAGATCAGCGATTCGAGCATCGGAACAGGCCAGCAGGCTAATGTCACAATCAGCGTCCCGGATATCCAGATGCGCCAGAGTTTCAGTCGCGGCTGCATCTGCGAGGAATTGCAGAGGCAAAGCCGTCCATTGGGTGTCGTCTTGGATCAGATCAATGTGCATTTACAGATTCCGACGGGGGCCAGCCCCCGTACCCCCGGGATATTTGTGGAAAATAGAAAGAGGTCGTTTAGATGTCGGCCTCATAAGCCTCGATGATGGCGGCGACAAGGGGGTGGCGCACCACATCTTTGGAGGTGAAATAATTAAAGCTGATTTTGGACACGGATTTCAGCAAACGTTCCGCATCGGCCAGTCCGGAGGGCACGCCGCGAGGCAGATCGACCTGAGTGCGGTCGCCGGTGATCACCATGCGAGAACCTTCGCCCAGCCGCGTCAGGAACATTTTCATCTGCATGGTGGTCGCATTCTGCGCCTCATCCAGTACCACGTAGGCATTGGACAGCGTACGCCCACGCATAAACGCCAGCGGGGCGATTTCGATGTTTTTTTCCTCAAACAGTTTGGCCAGTTGTTTGCTGGGAAAAAAGTCGTCCAGCGCATCGTACAATGGCTGCATATAGGGGTCGATCTTGTCTTTCATGTCGCCGGGAAGAAAGCCAAGACGTTCTCCGGCCTCTACAGCAGGGCGCGAGAGGATGATTTTGTCAACCTGGCCGTTCAGGAACATCGACACGCCAACCGCCACAGCCAAATAGGTTTTACCGGTGCCTGCCGGTCCGATGCCAAACACCAGTTCATTGGCGAACAGCGACTGAACATAGGCCTTTTGCGCATCTGTACGCGGCTCTACCAGTTTTTTGCGGGTTTTGATTTCGACTTTGCCGCCGCGAAACATTTCAAGCTGATCGCCGGATCGGACAACATCCATACGCAATTCGCGATCAATGTCACCGGGGTCGACACCGCGACCTGATTCGAGCCGCGAATACAGCGCCTCGAGCACATCGGCGGCACGGATCTGGATGACTTTATCACCCAAAATCCACAGCTGATTGCCGCGCCTATTGATCTGTACTGCCAGCTTTTGTTCGATCAGGGCAAGGTTTTTGTCATGTTCACCGCACAGGTCGATCAACAGACGATTGTCGGGAAATTCGACCTGCATCTCGGCGGATGCTACGGGGTCTTGTGGTGATGTCACGGAGCCTAGGGCCAATCCGCTCTCCTGTTTTGAAAACCTGTCTTAAGCCTGACAAGTTCAGGCACCACGTGCAAGCGGCACAGAGAAAAATTTACACGATTTGCATAAAAAAGGCCGCCTCGCGATGCGGGCGGCCGATTTCTTGTCTGACTGAATTACAATCAGATGATGTCCGGAACCGTGGACCCCGATTTAAATGGGCCTGTGGCTGTGCCGGGAGGCGCTGCGCCTGAACATACTGGTTTGCCGTTACGATCCAGACGCGCCGACAGATAGCCCTCGAGGCCATCATCAATGATCCAATGATCACAGCCATTTGGATCAACCCAAATGCCCGCCTTGAGCTGGCTCAGATCTTTTTGATCGAACCAACCATCATAGGTTTTATCGGTCTTCTCGCACGCGGCCAAACCGCCAACGGTCGCGAGGATGAGAATGCTTTTAAAGAGTGTCATTACGTATCCCCTCAGTTGACGCAGATAATTTCAACGCGGCGATTTTCGGCCATGCCGGCCGCCGTGCTGTTACTCGCGCGCGGATTGCGTTCGCCATATCCGCGGACATCCACAATTTTGGCACCGGTGCTTTTACCAACCCGTGACACTGCATTGGCCCGGTTCTTGGACAGCGTCATGTTATACGCATCAGATGCCCGACTGTCAGTGTGACCGGTGATGATGTAACCGTTTGCATTGGCCCCGGCGAAAAATTCGCGCAGGCGTTGTTGGCCGGCGGAATTGATCGAATATTTGTCCGTGGCAAAAAACTGGTCGGTATCCATTACACCGCAGACATTGCCGCGACGACAGACCGGAATGCCCTGACGGGTGACATGTGGCGACATATAGCCCTCGGCCCCGTCATCCATCACCCAATGTTCGCACCCATCCGGATCGACCCAGATGGTTGGGACATAACGCTCGCCGACAACAACACGCTGTTCGGTCTGAGCCTGAACCTGTTGTGGCGCAATCATGGCCCCAGCCAACGCCACTGCACCAGCCATCAATGCGGCCAGCGCAGTTTTATAATTAAAATTAAACACCCCGTAATTCCTTCTGGTTGGTTCCTCTGAGAATGGCGCAGATACCAAAATCCAGCGGTAGCCCTAAGCACTATGTACTAAGACTAGGAAAATATTGGGGTATAGTGAAGCAAAATTCACCAGATATTGTGTCAGATATGGCAACACTTACTACAAGTTGGCGAAATTGTTCACGATCCCACACCACAAGCGGCATTTGCATTCCGGCGAACACCCATTTCCCTTTAGGAAATAACTTTCCCGGCCAGTGAATTTGTGCCCGTAGAGATGATTCTAACCCGGGCGATATCGCCAATCTGTATGTCTGTGTCCTCGACATGGACCGAATGCAGGTACTCAGATTTGCCCACCATCTGCCCCGGATCACGCCCGATTCGTTCAAACAAAACACTGACGTCTCGACCAATCATTTCGCGCTGAATTTGCTGCTGCTGCTGAGTAAGCAGCGTCTGCAAACGTTGCAGCCGTTCGGACGCGACATCAGGGTCAACCTGGGCACGTTCGGCCGCCGGAGTGCCGGGGCGTGTTGAGTATTTAAACGAATAGGCCGTGCCATAACGAACCTGTTCAATCAAATCCATCGTCGCCTGAAAATCCTCTTCGGTCTCTTCTGGAAAGCCGACGATAAAGTCACCGGATAGCAAAATATCAGGCCGGGCGGCCCGAATGCGTTCGATCACTTTCAGATAGCTTTCGGCGGTGTGCGACCGGTTCATCCGCTTTAAAATTTTGTCTGACCCGGATTGCACCGGCAGATGCAGATAGGGCATCAGTTTGGCGCAATCCCCATGTGCCGCAATCAGATCGTCAGACATGTCGTTGGGATGCGATGTGGTGAACCGGATACGTTCCAGCCCATCAACCTTTTCCAAACCGCGGATAAGTTGCGCCAACGTCCAGTCCCCATCGGGCCCGGCCCCGTGATAGGCGTTTACATTCTGGCCCAGCAGGGTGATTTCGCGCACGCCGCGTTCGACCAGATTATGGGCCTCGGCAATGACACGATCAACTGGGCGGCTGACTTCGACACCGCGCGTGTAGGGCACCACGCAAAAGGCGCAGAACTTGTCACAGCCCTCTTGGACGGTCAGAAACGCCGTTGGCCCACGCGCCGTTTTTGGACGGCTTTTGAGTTTTTCAAATTTGTCTTCTTCGGGAAAATCAGTATCCAGCGCCTTTTCACCGGTGCGGATTTTCGCCTCCATCTCTGGCAGACGATGATAGGATTGCGGCCCGACAACCAGATCAACCATCGGCTGACGCCGCATGATTTCCGCGCCTTCGGCCTGGGCGACACATCCGGCCACACCAATTTTCAGATCGGGCTTTGCCATTTTCAGGACTTTGAGGCGGCCCAGTTCGGAATACACTTTTTCCGCCGCTTTTTCGCGAATATGGCAGGTGTTCAGCAGAATCATGTCCGCCTCTGCTGCCGATTTGGTCTCGACATAGCCTTGCTCGCCCAGCGCCTCGGCCATGCGTTCGCTGTCATAGACGTTCATCTGGCAGCCGTAGGTCTTGATAAACAGTTTCTTGGGCGCGGTCATAGCGTGGCCTTTGTGATGCGGGATCAGCCCTGCCCATAAAGCGATCAGGGACGGCTTGCAATGCACGCGCAATTAACCGACTCTGGGGCAATATGCCAGTAGGCTACCTGCAAGCGCGATAGGATACAGGGCATGAAGTACGCTTCGCTCGACGATTTTCTGAAACAAGGACAAAAGGCGCTGGCCAAAGAGCCGGTAGCATTGATCTTTGTCGAAGACGATGTGGAGCTGGACACAACCGCCCGCCACCACCTGGACTGCGGGTTCGCGTCGGTGCTGATGCTGATGCCGGATGCGTTTGATCTGCCCGATGACCTTGCCGAAAAAATCCACCGCATTCCCTATGACTGTAGCCGTAAAAACGCGATTCCCAGTGCGGTGAACGCAATCAATGATGCGGCCGAAGGCATCTGGCTTTATTACTGCTACAATGCCGAATTCCTGTTTTATCCTTTCATCGAAACCCGCACGATTGGCGAAATGCTTGGCTGTCATAGCGAAGAACGCCGTGAGGCCATGCTGACCTATGTCATCGACCTTTATGCGGGTGACCTGGATAAAAACCCAACCGCCGTCTCGCTTGAAGCTGCCTATTTGGACAAATCCGGATATTACGCGCAGGGCCGGACCGATCCCATTACCAGACACCCCAAGGAACGGCAGCTGGATTTCTTTGGCGGTCTGCGCTGGCGCTATGAAGAGCATATTCCCAAAACCAGTCGCAAAATCGACCGCATAGCCCTGTTTCGCGCCGCCAAGGGGCTGAAATTGCGGCCCGACCACACGTTTGAGAATCAGGAATACAACACCTATTCCTGCCCCTGGCACAACAATCTGACCGCAACGATCTGTTCGTTTCGCACCGCCAAGGCGCTAAAGCGTAATCCCGGGTCATCGTTTTCGATCGACAGTTTTCGGTGGCACAACTCGACACCGTTTGACTGGCATTCCCGCCAGCTCATGGATCTTGGCCTGATGGAACCGGGGCAATGGTTCTGAACCGAAAATATAACAGCTTGCCCTAACTCGGTGGTTCAGATTAACCATAAAGCGCAATTGGGGTGCGTTAACTTTCGCACAATCTGGGTGAATCCGCGTGTCCGCAGAATTGGTAGAACTGGAAATTGTCAGACGCGCTGCGCAGCATCTGGCCGCGCTGGAATCCGAGGGCTTTCAGATTTACGCGCCAACCGATTTCACCGAGATTGCCGAACTGGTTCAACAAACAGGGCGTGTGCAGCAAACCCCGATGATGTCCATTTCGCGCAATGATTTCACCCTTGGCACCGCGTTCTGGCTTTTTCTAAAGGTCGACGGAAAATGCGTTGGTGGCTGTGCGGCCCATTTCATCGACCTGCGTGATGAGCCGTTTGAACACTACCTCAGACGCACCTCAAAAGAGCAATATGGCCGCAAGGATGACCCCATCGCCAGCATCGCCCGCCCGGTATCGCAGGAAATCGGCGGTCGTCTGATCTATCTTGGCGAACTTGAAATCCACCCGAAATATCGTGGTAAGCTTAAGACGTTATCGGCCTTCATGCGGTTGCTGCAATCCATATCAGTCATGAAATGGCCTGAATTCGACTGGATGTACGCGTTTATCCCGTTTGATCACGTCAAGCTGACCGGGCGCTATGGCTTTACCTGGCAAATGCCCTATGCGATTCGCTGGCACCATCCCGAACCCCCCGGACGCCTTAACAGTCACTGGTTGGTCGCCCTGCCAAAATCGCATTTCGTGCAGCTTTGGTCCTGTGACGCCTAGATCAGCTTGGCATACACCAACGAATATTCGCGGCCATTCATATCTGTTACCGGGGCGATAATGCGGCGATAGCTTAGCACAAGCCGGTCACTCCCAATACGCACATCTATATCCTGATCGGTGATCGAATACCGCAGCTTGTTGACCCCCAGATGCGCCAGCATCACGTTATCAATAAACTGGCGATCAAAACCACCCACCGTTTTGACATAATGCTCCTCGCCCTCGAGTTTGAAAAACCGCGTTGCCAGGCTCTCGCGGCCGATGCGGTGGGGGCGCATCATATTGTCGTTGGATCCGACGGGGTGAAACAAATCCACCCGGTCTCGCAACGCATCAAAATTGCTCAAAACGCCGTTTTGTGTGGCCAACCAATTCAGCACATCATCTGTGCCAATATTATAGCCTTCCTTTATCATTTCGATCTGTTCACTGCGCAATGCTGCTGTATAGGCGGCGGCCGCCCGTTGATGCAAAACTGTATCGTCGCCAACTGATTGCACCGCTAATGTAGGCCGAAAAGCCGAGAAGAATTCAATTGGAACGTCAAAATACCGGGCCAGCCGGTCTATGGTTTCAAATGGAATCGCACGGTTGTTCCTGATCTGCGCATGCAGGGTTTTATACGTAACCCCCGCCTTTTCGCAGGCCGCCGCCAGCGTCATCTGGTTTCGTTTGCAAGCGTCCTTGATCCGGTCTCCGGTTGTAAGCATCGTCACATCCAATCGTCATAAGTAGATCACAATCTACATATGTTGACAGATGTCAATAATCGCCGCTCTATTTTGACAAGATGAAAAAACATGGAAAATAGATGCTGTTTCAAAAATCATTGAAGGCACTTGCCTGCGGGGACCCCTATTTGACTGAGAACGAAGTCGCCGTAATGCTGCTCAAGGCTATTCTTGAGCAAAAGGATCCCAGGATTCAGGCCTTGCTGATTGAAAAGCTAGGGAACGGGCCTTCAGGTGTTCTGGTAGCTGATTGTATTGAGCGGCTATCTCAACTTGGCCTGACAGTGCAGGCACCCCAAGAAGGTCAGGCAACGGTGTCTCAGAACAACAAGCGATCCTTTGTGCATCGAACACATCGCACGGTGCAATAGCACCAGTTTGCAGAATTTCCAGATCAGTACGGGCAATACCGGTGGCCCGCGCGGCCGCGCCCAGCGTGCGACCTGAGTGGTCCAAGGCACGACCAAAAGCAGTCTGAAATTGGGTTCGGGGCAGACCAACAGTCCTCTTGAACACCTAACATACTGATGCCCCTTACCACATCAGCCCGAATCAGCGATGCCAAATTACTGGAAACCAATCCTCGCGCAACCGGTCCCCTGCCGTCATGCCGTGTCCGGGATAGGGCGGCGATGTTGGGCCCGGACGTTCAACATAGCGGGCATCATCCCCCAAGAGACGCAACGAAAACGCCCGCCGTCGGGTCAGATTATCATTGCCACGCGCGCCGTGCAGCGTCCGGTAATGAAACGCCACCGCATCCCCGGGCTGCATCTCAAATTCAACAATCTTCATTCCTTCGGCCTCGGGGTCGGGCACTGGCATATAATCATCCTGATCCGGAAAAAAATCTGTCTCCGATACCCAACGTGTTGGCAGCACATCCTTTTCCCACAAATGCGATCCAACTACACAGCGCAGAGTTGCCGTGGTGACAGCATCCAGAGGCGACCAAAAACTGACATTTTGCTGGCCCTCGACAAAGTAATACGGCCGATCCTGATGCCACGGCGTTGCCATCGATGTGCCCGGCTCTTTGACCAAAACATGATCGTGAAACATCTGAACGCTGTCAGATTTCATCAGATCCGCCGCCACTTCAGCTGCAGGTGACGTGCGTATGACCTGTTCAAACTCGGAAATTCGATCCCAATTGCAATAATCGTCAAAAAACCGGCCACTTTCGCCCTCGCGTTTATTTTCTGACGCATACGGACCGGGATTCGCCATGTTGGTCGCGACGCCTTTGCGCAGGGTCTCGACGTGATCGGCAAAAAGACCGGGGATCAGGACCACCCCATCGCGCTGATAAGTATCGATTTGGGCCTGAGTAACAAGAGGAAGAGACATGGGGAAATCTTTCAGTATTTGATCCTGCAAAGCGTGCCTCAGAGGACCAGAATATTCAATAGAATTCCGTTGCCACAGGGCACTGACAACTTTACCCTGGAAATAGCACCCCAACCATAAATTTACAGATTTGGACAAACCGTGCCGCTTAGACTTTATCTGCCCTTTGTAACTGCTGTGTTGATTGCACTGACCCTGTTCGTCGGCTTTTCGGTCGTCGACATTCTTGTCTACGCCCAAAAACCGCATACCGAATATCCGCCGCAATTTGATCTTTACCATCTGGCGCGGTTGCTGATCTGCGTCATCACCTCGGCCTGGCTGGTCCACTGCCTCCCCATAAGCAAACCAACTCCAACCGGCAGTGTCGCGCCCATGTCGGCACTGCTATTGTGTGTGTTCACCACCGTGTTCATTGCCTCTCCGGCCCTCTTCACCGCTTTGGGCGTCGAAGACAGCCTGATCGAATGGGCCTCGGCCATCCTGACATTTTTGGCCTCGGTGTTATTCTTGTGGACCAGCCTTCGATTGCGCAAATCCGATCTGCCCTATGCAAACACGGCCAGTGTGATTGCCTTTGCTCTGGCCGTGTTGCTGTTTGTTTTAACCATGGAAGAAGTGTCATGGCTGCAAAGGGTGTTTGAGTTTGAAACTCCTGGCGCATTTTCTGAAAATGGCCAGAAAGAATTCAACCTGCACAATTTCAAGACCAACGAAGTCGAAAACCTGTACTATATCGGCGCATTTGTTCTTTTGTTCCTATTGCCAATCCTGCTCGCTCCGGTGCGTGCGCAAATGCCGGGCCCGTTGGCGGCTGTGGCCCCAACCTTTACCGTTGCCTTTGCCAGCGCGCCGATGGCTGCGCTAAACTGGGATATGTGGAATATCATCCCCATCCAGATGATGTTTTGGGTGGCCGCGTTCTACTTTGCCGGACAGGCCATCAGTCTCTATCGCCGCCAAAACCCGGCATGGCGAACGCTGACGTTTATGCTGCTGTCGCTGTTTGCCTCTCAGATGACTTATTTGGTGTTGGGCAACACATTTTTGCGACAATGGGATGTAACGGAATACAAAGAGCTATTCATTTCCATTGGCTTTTTTGTATTTGCCCTGCAGGCCCTCAAAGCCGCCACACCACCAATTTCAATTTCCAAAAATATCCCCGCCGGAGGCAAATAACTTCATTTTTGCAAAAAAATGACAAAACATCAGAGGACGGGCCGCACGGCGCGTCTCATCTAAAAACCGTTGGCGTTTTAAATCCGGCGCAGGCGAATGATCACATCCACAGACGCGATCTCAGCCCCTTCGGGCGCATCTGGAATGTTGGAAATGACCAACTGATCCGCAGGCGCATCAAACAACCGGCCCTCATCTTCCCAAAAGAAATGCGGATGATCATGGGTGTTGGTGTCAAAATAGCTCTTTGAGCCATCTACCATAACCTCTTGCAACAATCCCGCATCACAGAACGCCCGCAACGTGTTGTAAACCGTGGCAAGCGACACTGACGCGCGATTGCGCTTGGCGGATTCAAACAGGCTCTCGGCGGTGACATGACGATGCTGACCGTCACCAACCAGCAATTCAGCCAACGCCAGGCGCTGACGCGTTGGGCGTAGACCTGCGCCTCCCAACCAGGTGGTGGCGGATTTAATGGATGATAGCGTCATACCGGCCCTCACATTATCGCTCTTGCTTTAGATATTGCGGTGAATCACCGCGGATTTCAATTGAAAATCATTCGCAACAGCTGCGGCATGACGCGCCTGCCATATGGCCAAGCACTCTTGCGGCCCCCCAGACCCCGATGCTAGACCAATACAGATAGATCCAGGACCCTTCAGGAGAGACGCCTTCATGTCCCAATACCCCAGTTCATTTGACAAAGAAGACCTGCTGAAATGCGCCCAAGGCGAGCTTTTTGGCCCCGGCAATGCGCAATTGCCCATGCCCCCGATGTTGATGATGGACCGGATCACCGACATCAGCGCTGATGGCGGTGAATTTGGCAAAGGCCATGTGGTCGCGGAAATCGACATTCATCCGGACCTGTGGTTTTTCGAATGCCATTTCCCCGGCAACCCGATCATGCCCGGCTGTCTGGGCCTTGATGGTCTGTGGCAGTTGACCGGTTTTAACCTCGGCTGGCGCGGCTGGCAGGGTCAGGGCATGGCCATGGGTGTCGGCGAAGTCAAACTCAAAGGCATGGTCAAACCCGACCGCAAAATGCTGACCTATTATGTTGATTTCACCCGCGTTATCGACCGTCGTCTGAAACTTGGCGTGGCAAACGGACGGGTTGTCGCCGACGGCGAAGAGATTTATGCGGTAAAAGATATGAAAGTGGGTCTGGCAGCCGCCACATCCTGATCACAGCACCTGTTAAGGAGACCGCCGATGCGTCGTGTCGTTGTCACTGGGTTGGGGATTGTCTCATCCATCGGAAATAATGTGGATGAGGTTCTGGCATCACTCAAGGCCGGAACATCCGGAGTTGAGGCCAGCGAACAGATGATTGAGCACGGCTTTCGCAGCCAGGTCGCCGGAACGCTGAAAATCACGCCCGCCGATCACATCGACAAACGCACCCTGCGGTTTATGGGGCCAGGCGCCGCCTATGCGCATATTGCCATGGGTCAGGCGATTGCCGACGCGGGCCTTGAAGAAAGCGATATCATCAACCCGCGCACCGGGTTGATTGCCGGATCCGGTGGCCCCTCCACCTCGGCCATGTTGGTTGCGCATCAGACGGTATTGGAAAAAGGCGCGCCCAAACGCATTGGCCCGTTTGCAGTGCCCAAATGCATGTCCTCGACCATAAGCGCCAACCTGTCGACCGCCTATAAAATCAAAGGCATCAACTATTCCATCACCTCGGCCTGCTCGACCAGCCTGCATTGTATCGGCAGCGCCTCCGAGCAGATCATGATGGGCAAACAGGACATCATGTTTGCCGGTGGCGGAGAAGAGCTCGACTGGACGCTGTCCTGTCTGTTTGACGCCATGGGCGCGATGAGCAGCAAATATAACGACACGCCACAACAGGCCAGCCGCGCCTTTGACGCCAACCGCGATGGGTTTGTGATTTCCGGCGGCGGCGGCATTTTGGTGCTCGAAGAACTGGAACACGCCAAGGCACGTGGTGCAAAAATCTATGCCGAAGTCACCGGTTTTGCGGCCACATCCGACGGTCACGATATGGTCGCGCCATCTGGTGAAGGCGGCGAACGTGCCATGCGACTGGCGCTGTCCACCCTGCCCGAAGATCGCCAGATCGGCTATATCAACGCCCACGGCACATCGACGCCGGTTGGCGATATCGGCGAAGTCGAAGCCGTGCGCCGGGTGTTCGGCCCCATTGAATCGTACGGGGGCAACACACCGCCAATCAGCTCAACCAAATCAATGACCGGCCACGCCCAAGGCGCGGCAGGCGCGCTTGAAGCGATCTTTAGCCTGCTGATGCTGGACAATGACTTCATTGCCCGCTCGATTAACGTGGAAACACTTGATCCATTGCTGGACCCATCTGAAATTGCACTGGAAACTGTGCAAAATGCCGGGCTTGATAGTGTGATGACCAACAGCTTTGGCTTTGGCGGCACCAACGGGTCAATGATCCTTTCAAAATACCACGGGTGAGCGACATGAAAACTGATCTGCTAAAAGGCAAACGCGGGCTTGTCATGGGTGTTGCCAACAACCGGTCCATCGCTTGGGGCATTGCCAAGGCATTGCACGAGGCCGGGGCCGAGCTGGCCTTTACCTATCAGGGCGAGGCCTTTGGATCACGTCTGGCGCCCCTGGCTGCGACGGTCGATTCCGATTTCATGGTTGATGTTGATGTGACCGATGATGCCTCGCTGGATACTGCGTTTGAAAAACTGGGCGCACGCTGGCCAACCATCGACTTTGTGGTCCACGCCATTGCCTATTCCGACAAGGCCGAACTAACCGGCCGGTTCCTCAATACCAGCCGCGATAATTTCAAAAACTCGATGGATATCAGCGCCTATTCCTTTATCGACGTGGCGCGTCGTGCCTATCCGTTGATGAAGGACAATGGCGGCACCTTGCTGACGTTGACCTTTGCAGGCTCAAACCGGGTCGTGCCAAATTACAACGTCATGGGCGTCGCCAAAGCCGCGCTTGAATCCGCCACGCGGTATTTGGCCAATGATCTGGGCCCCGAAGGCATTCGCGTCAACGCCATCTCTCCGGGACCGATGAAAACATTGGCCGGGGCGGCCATTGGTGGCGCGCGCAAGACCTATAAGCACACCGACCAAAACGCGCCCTTGGGCAGCAATGCGACGCTTGAGGCAGTGGGCGGCACGGCGGTTTATCTGGTGTCGGATGCCGGGGCCTGCACAACGGGTGAAATCATCCGTGTTGACGGTGGGTTCCATGTCTTGGGCATGCCACAAGCGGTCAACTTGTAAACGCCACAGCCCCACAACCTTTCCACGATAGCGCCATTGTGCCGCCACAGTCGGACGGCACGATGGCCCCATGGAACACATTGACCAATCTCAGCGCATTAATATGTACGCGCCAAAATCGTCATCCTTCGCGCTGCGCTGGATGATGACGATCACGCTGACTGTATGTGGTTTGCTGATTGTGGCCGTGCTGCTCTCGCAACCCCGCGCAATGGCCTATGTTCAAGGCGGATTTGATCGGGTTGAGACCATAGTGGCGTCGTTTATGTCTGACAAAACTCAGCCGAATATACAGACCGCACAGATTGGGGCCGCACAGATTGGGGCCGCCGACGCGTCGGCGCCGAAACCAACCCCGGTTGCTGCGCCCATCGCGCCACCAAAACCCGTTGTCATGTCCATGCCAACAAGCCGTGTTCCGGTGCGCCGCCTTGGGTTCTCTGTTGAGGATTAGGCTGCCTTAGTCAGCGATATTCACCCCTTTCACCCGCGTGCGCGCTGTGTCACTCTGCGTGCAAACGGGAGTAATGACATGCCGGTTACAACAGTTATTTTTGACGCCTACGGTACTTTGTTTGACGTCGCAGCCGCGGCCAGACAGGCCGCACAAGAGCCCGCGTTTCCCGCTCTAAAAACCCGCTGGGTGGATGTCGCCACCCATTGGCGCGCGAAGCAATTGCAATATTCCTGGCTGCTTGCGGTCACCCGAAACCATATTGATTTCTGGCAGGTCACGCAGAACGGGCTGGATTGGGCGCTTGAGGCCACAGGGCTGGATGGCGACGCCGCCCTGCGCCAACGTCTGCTTGATCTTTACTGGGAATTGCAGGCCTACGCCGAGGTTCCCACCATGCTCGCCGAACTGAAAAAAGCTGGCCTGAACACCGCGATCTTGTCCAACGGCTCACCGGCGATGCTGGACGCGGCGGTGAAATCCGCAGGGTTGGGCGACGTATTGGATGCTGTGTTGTCAGTGGAAAGCGTTGGCATCTTTAAACCAGACTACCGGGTCTATGATCTGGTTGGCGAACGGTTTGACTGCACCGAAACCGAGGTGTTGTTTGTGTCCTCAAACGGCTGGGACGCGGCGGCAGCATCCGGTTATGGCTTTGTCACCGCATGGGCGAACCGCGCAAATGAGCCGGTGGACCGCCTGCCATGGACGCCCACCCACGTGGTCTCGGACCTGACCAGCATTCCGGCGCTGGCGACTGGCTGACCTGTAATCACCTGCTATTCCGAAGGGCCACAATATGAGTAACCTTGCCATGATCCACGCCGCCGCCGAGCGGCTAAAGGGCCACGTTAGGCGCACGCCACTGCTTAGCTCTCAGTTTCTGGATGAGATCGCCGGACGACGTGTTCTGGTGAAACCGGAATGCCTGCAACACACCGGCAGCTTTAAATTTCGCGGCGGCTGGTCGGCCTTATCTGCCTTGGACCCGGAAGTACGCGCCCGCGGTGTTATCGCATTTTCAAGCGGCAATCACGCGCAAGGCGTGGCACTGGCGGCGCGCAGACATAACACGTCGGCGGTCATCATCATGCCGTCAGATGCCCCCAAAATGAAGATCGACAACACCCGGGCCTTAGGCGCCGAAGTGGTGCTGTATGACCGCGCAACCGAGGATCGCGATGTGATCGGCGACCGGTTGTCAGCCGAGCGCAATCTGACCCTGATCAAACCCTTTGACGAACCGCTGGTAATCGCCGGACAGGGCACAACCGGGTTGGAAATCGCCGAACAAGCGGCCGAAGATGGCGTGACATCCGGCGATGTTCTGGTCCCATGCGGTGGTGGTGGGCTGACCTCTGGCATCGCTTTGGCACTTGAGGGTCACGCACCCGACATGCAGGTCCGTCCCGTTGAACCGGAAGAGTTTGACGATGTGGCAAGATCACTGAAGTCCGGGAAAATCGAACGCAACGACCGGTTATCCGGCTCGCTTTGCGATGCTATCATCACCCCGGCCTGTGGGAATTTGACCTTTCCAATTATGCATCGTTTGTGTGGCGATGGAATTGTCGTCACCGAAGAACAGGCATTGCGCGCCGTGGCGCTGGCCTTTGCGCGGCTAAAAGTCGTTATGGAACCGGGCGGTGCGGTAGCGTTGGCAGCGGCGTTGTTTCATGGTGACAAGATCAAAGGCGATACGGTGATCGCAGTCGCATCCGGGGGCAATGTCGATGCGGATGTGTTTCGCATGGCGCTAGAGAGATATTCAGAATGACACGATTCACGATAGCGTCGTTCAACGTTAAAAACCTGATTGGCGCGGATCAGGAATATTATGCCTTTCAGAAATACACCCCCGAAGAATACGCTTGGAAACAGGATTGGACGGCGGATCAATTGCTGACACTGGACGCCGATATCGTCGGGTTCCAAGAGATATTTGAGGAAAGCGCGTTGCGTGCGATCATTGACGAAACCGACCGGCGCGGGGCCGAATTGAATGCCGCGTCGATCCCGGATGCCAGCAAGCGTTATCGCAAAAAGGCGATATTCCGAAAGCTGAAATACACGCCCTATGACAACGCACAACTGGTTTTTGCGCCCAACACATCCGATGGTGAGCCCGGGCATCGCCGCCCAGGTCTGGCGATCCTGTCACGATTCGGCTTTGTTGGTGAACCCGAAATCATCCAAAACCTGCCCGAACCCTTGCACATTCCCATGGCCGCATTGGGCGGGGACGGCGACGCCGGGCATTACACCATCGCCCGCCTGTCGCGCCCGATCATCAAGGCGCATGTGCCGGTTGGCGACAAAGTCATCAGCGTGTTCAACTGCCACCTGAAATCCAAACTGGGCGAATTCATCCGCCCCGAAGGCGTCGATTTCGCCCCCGAGGCGGTGTTGACGTCCTATGATCCGGCAGGCCGTGCGCTGGGGGCTTTGCGTGCCGCATTGCGCCGGATGGCCGAGGCCTGGGTTCTGCGCCGTGCCATTCTGGACGAGCTGAATTTAGGGCATCCTGTCATGGTGCTCGGCGATTTCAACGATGGGGAACATGCGGTCAGCAGCGAGATCATCAGCGGCGAGACCCCGTTCAAGAACTACTCGTGGATGCTGCGCCATGATGCGGGCGCCTCAAACGACCGCTATTCCAAACAGGAAAACACTGAAATTACTGAAAACGTTGATCGTGTGCGGCTGCGCTGTGCTGAACGTATGTTCGTGCGCAGATCGCTGCGTGATATGGTGTATACCAGCGCCTTTGGCGGCGTGTATGAAAGCATCGACCAAATCTATATGTCACGCCATTTTGACCCGGAGCATACCAAATCCATCGGCGAAATGGAGTATTTCAGCGTCTTTAACGACCATCTTACCAATGGGGCCCACCCCGAGGCTCCGTATAATAAACTGGCCTCCGATCACGGCCAAATCATGGCGCATATGCGCATCAAAACAGACTGACCTGTGGCGCAAATTCAGGGAGAACACAACAATGGACATACTCGATCTGGGTGATGTAAAACTGCATTATCGTATTGATGGCGATCCTGACGGCGCGCCGGTGGTGTTCGTCAATTCCCTGGGCACCGACATGCGGCTGTGGGACGACATCCTGCCGCGCCTGCCCAAAGGATTGAAATTCATCCGCTTTGACAAACGCGGCCACGGGCTGTCGTCACTGCCGCCTGCCCCCTTTACCATGGGGGCTTTGATACATGACACCGAACGGCTGCTGGATCATCTGAATGTACGCGACAGCTTTTTCGTCGGCCTGTCGATTGGCGGCATGATTGCCCAAGGGCTGGCCGTTAAACGCCTCGATCTGATCCGCGCCATGGTGCTGTCCAACACTGGGGCCAAAATCTCAACGAAAGATGTCTGGGATCAGCGTATCGCACAAGTGAACGAACACGGAATTGAGAGCCTCGCAGACGCGGTGATGACCCGCTGGTTCAGCGCAGATTTCCGCGCCAAACCGGAACTTGAGCTGTGGTACAACATGCTGGTGCGCACGCCAGATGCCGGATACGCGGGCTGTTCTGCGGCAATTTCGGGTTCGGATTTCCATGCCACAACCGCCACATTGCGCCTGCCGACATTGGGCATCGCCGGGTCGGAAGATGGATCAACCCCGCCTGATCTGGTGCGCGAAATGGTTGACCTGATTCCCGGCTCGCAGTTCCATTTGATCCGCGGTGCCGGGCATTTGCCTTGCGTGGAAAAACCCGAAGAATACGCAAACGCCCTGATCAGGTTCATGAAAGACACCGGCCATATTTGACGTGACCAAGCGCCTTTTACGCGCAGGAAAAACCATCAGACTGGATATTTGATATGGCTGATTTTCTGTTGATTCACGGTACCTGTCACGGCGCATGGTGCTGGCGCGATATGGTGGCTCCGTTAACCGCATTGGGCCATACGGTGCGCAGCATCGACATGCCGGGGCATGGCGGTGACACTACACCAAACGACGAGGTGACGTTAGAATCCTGCGCCAAAGCGATATTGGCCGCGTCCACCCCTGACACCCTGATCGTCGGGCATTCCTGGGGTGGTTATCCGATCAGTGCGGCGACAGAAATAGACCCTAAGGCGATGCGCGGGCTGATTTATCTGTGCGCCTATGTGCCGATTTCGGGCATGGCCATGTCTGAAATGCGCCAGCTGTCCAAACGCCAGCCCTTGGCCGGGGCAATCAATCGCGGTGACGATGGCACCACCTATAGCGTTATCAAGGAAAAGGTGGCCGACCTGTTCTATCACGACTGCCCGGACGCGGCAGTCGCCTATGCCATGCCATTGCTGCGCGCCCAGATCATCAAACCACAGGCGACGCCATTGACGGTGACAAAACGGTTCGCAAGCGTGCCAAAATCCTATATCCGCTGCGCAGATGACCATGCCATTCCGCCGGAATTCCAATTGGAACTGGCCAAAGATTTTCCCAAAGATCGAGTGTTTAACATGCCGACAGCCCATTCACCGTTCTTTGCCGATCCACAGGGTCTGGCCGCGATGCTTGACCAGATTTCGGGGCAATTCTGATGGCCGGATCGGTATTTGACAGCGCGCTTTACTCTAACCTGTTCCCTACCGGCGACGTCGGTCGATTGCTCACCGACACCGCCGAAACCCGCGCCATGATGCTGGTCGAAGGGTCACTGGCCAAGGTGCAGGGTGCCCAGGGCATCATTCCCGATGAAAGCGCCGGTTTTATCGCCCGTGCGGCGATGGAATTGCAGATTGATCCTGCTGGATTGGCCAAAGCCACCGGCCAGAACGGCGTTAGCGTTCCGGCACTGGTGGCGGCATTTCGCACGCTGATGCAGGCCCCGGAACATGGGCAATACGTGCATTGGGGCGCCACGTCGCAGGATATCATGGACACCGGGCTGATGCTGCGGTTGCGTCAGGCGTTAACCCTGATCGAGGCGGATTTGACGGCGCTGCTGCACACATTGGCTGGCTTGGCGCGCCGCCACGCGGCGTTGCCAATGGCGGCGCGCACATGGGGCCAACACGCGACGCCGACCAGTTTCGGCGCAGTGGTGGCCAGTTGGGGCGCACCGCTGCTGGGGTTGGTTAATGAATTGCCAATATTGCGGCGTGATTGCCTGCTGGTGTCGCTGTCCGGTGCGGCAGGTACCGCCTGCGCATTGGGGCCAAATGCCGCCGAAACCCGCAGCAATCTGGCCATTGCCTTGGGTCTGAGTGATCCGGGACGCAGTTGGCATACCGACCGCAGCCCGGTTCTGCGGATCGCCGACTGGATGACCCGGGTGACAATTGCGCTGGCCAAAATCGGCGAAGATGTCACCGAACTCGTGCAAAGCGATGTGGACGAGGTGTCGCTTGGCGGTGCCGGGGCTTCATCGACCATGCCGCAGAAACAAAACCCGGTGGCCCCGTCGGCCCTGGTCGCGCTGTCGCGACAGGCTGTTGGTCAGTTGGGCGTGTTGCAAGGCGCCGCAACCCATCGCCATCAACGCGACGGCGCGGCGTGGTTCACCGAATGGATGTGCCTGCCGCAAATCGTGCTGGGCACCGCCAGCGCCTGCCAGATCGCACGGCCTTTGTGTGAATCGTTAACTCCGAACGGCGAACAGATGATGCGCGCGCTAAAGGGTGGTTTGGATATGATTCACGCCGAAGCCCTAAGTTTCGCGCTCACCGCCAAAATGCCCCGCCCCGAGGCGCAGGCCGTGGTGAAAACCCTGTGCGCCACAGCGTTAGCCGAGGGTACACCGCTGCGTGGATTGGTGGCGCGAGACTGGCCTGACCTTGACGCGACGACCCTGTTTGAGGCCAGCCAGCAGATGGGACAGGCCCCGACAGAGGCCCGCAGTTTTGCCGCCCTCGTCAGCAATTGGCAGCAAACGACCAACAGCTAACAGTTTCGCTTTTGCTCAACGACACGCCGTCGTAGCGTGCCGCTAATCAGCATCAATTCTTGAGACCTCAAATTGCGATTACCTATCTTATTCATACTGGTGACTGTGACACTGGACGCCATGGGCATCGGTCTGATCATGCCAATCATGCCGGAACTGATCCTTGAGGTGCAGGGCGGTACATTGGCCAGCGCCGCCCTTTGGGGGGGTGTTCTGACCACGGCATTTGCGTTCATGCAGTTTGTGTTTGGCCCGATTATGGGCAATCTGTCTGACCGCTTTGGTCGGCGTCCGGTGTTGTTGATATCACTGGTGGTGATGGCCGCCGACTATCTGGTCATGGCCGTTGCAGGCACGATCTGGCTGTTGTTGATCGGGCGTGTCGTTGGCGGTATCACCGCCGCCACGCAATCCACCGCCAACGCCTATATGGCCGATATCTCAAAACCCGCAGATAAAGCGGCGAATTTTGGGCTGCTTGGGGCCGGGTTTGGCATCGGCTTTGTGCTTGGCCCGCTGATCGGCGGCATGCTGGGCGAATATGACACCCGCGCGCCGTTTTACGCGGCGGCCGTTTTGGCGGCGCTGAATTTCGCCTTTGGCTATTTCGTGCTGACCGAAACCGTTACCGATAAAATCCAGCGCCCGTTCAAATGGCGCAATGCCAATCCGTTTGGCGCGTTCAAACAGATGTCGCGATTGCCCGGAATACGGCGGTTGCTGATCGTCTTTTTTATGTATTCCGTCGCCTTTCATGTCTACCCATCTGTTTGGTCCTATTTCACCCAAGAACGTTTTGGCTGGTCGCCGCAGATGATCGGATTATCGCTGGCCCTATTTGGCATTCTGATGGCAATTGTTCAGGGTGGGCTGATCCGCCTGATCCTGTCGCGGTTGGGGGAATGGCGCACAATTGTTTGGGGCCTTGGCTTTGACATAGTCGCCTTTGGTGCCATGGCCGTAGTGACAAGCGGCACAGTTGCGTTGATCCTGACGCCACTCGCGGCCCTTGGCGCGGCGACGATTCCGGCATTGACCGGTATCATGTCGCAATTGGTTGCTGACGACGAACAAGGCGCGCTGCAGGGCGTTATGACCAGCGCCGGGGCTTTGGCCATGATTGTGTCGCCAATGCTGATGACCTCAGTATTTGCTGAATTCACCCGCGAAGGGGCGCTGATTTATCTGCCGGGGGCTCCGTTTGTGGTGTCGATGGTTTTGATGCTGATCGCACTGGTGGTTTTTCTGCGCTCAAAACCCGTCGAAATCTAAACACGACCGATATGGGCCGCATTCCTGCTTGCACTGGCTTTGGCCACAGTCCACGTTGCAAATAACCGAAACAAGGAGAGTTTCATGCAAACCATCAAAGCCGCAGTCTGCCACGAACATGGCGCCCCATTGGTCATCGAGGACATCCACCTTGCGGCCCCAAAACAGGGCGAAGTCGAGGTATCGTTGGATGCCGTAGCGATCTGCCATTCCGACATTTCCTATGCCGACGGGGCCTGGGGCGGGCAATTGCCAGCTGTCTACGGCCACGAAGCTGCGGGCACTATTACCGCGCTTGGCGATGGCGCCGGAAATTTTGAACTGGGCGACTCGGTTGTTGTGACGTTGATCCGGGCCTGCGGGTCCTGCCAGAACTGCGCCAGCGGCAAGCCGACCATTTGCAACACGCCAACACCCGGTGTGAACGGCCCGATTTCCACCGTCGATGGTGGGCCTTTGGATCAGGCGATGGCCTGTGGTGCGTTTGCCGAAAAGGTTGTGGTGGATCACAGCCAGATCGTCAAAATCCCGCACGCCATGTCAAAAGAGGCGGCCTGTTTGCTGTCCTGTGGTGTTATCACTGGCGTTGGGGCTGCGATAAACGCGGGCAATTTGCGGGCCGGGCAAGACGTGGTTGTCATTGGTGCCGGCGGTGTTGGTCTGAACGCCATTCAAGGCGCGCGGATCGCTGGTGCGCGACGGATTGTGGCCGTGGATATGACCGAAGAAAAGCTCGAGATTGCCAAGAGCTTTGGTGCCACCCACGGAGTTCTGGCCACCGAGAAATCGCCTTGGCGTGCGTCGTATAAGGCGCTTGGCGGACGCGGGGCCGATCTGGTTCTGGTCACGGTTGGGGCGATCCCAGCCTATGAACAGGCGGTGCGCTATATTGGTTGGGGTGGCAAAGTTGTGATGATCGGCATGCCGCATTCTGGCTCCAAAGCTGCCTATGAGCCGGTGAATATGGCGGCGATGGGTCAGGCGCTTATCGGTTCAAAGATGGGCGATGTGGTGATCCAACGTGATATTCCGTGGATGATCGACCTGTATAATCAGGGACGTTTGCAATTGGACGAACTGATTTCGGGGCGCTGGTCTCTGGATCAGATCAACGAAGCCTTTGCCGACACCAAAACCGGCAGCGCCAAGCGTAATGTGATCGTTTTCAACCGCTGATGTAGGGTGCGCGTTCTGCGCACCTTCGCCCAACAAAGGTGCGTGAAATCACGCACCCTACGCTAGAGGCCTCCTCTATGAAGCTGCAAGACCTCGACATCATCATCACCGCGCCACCCCCCCCCGGTTGGGGTGGGCAATACTGGATACTGGTCAAGGTGACGACCGACACCGGCATTGTTGGGTGGGGCGAATGTTACGCGTCCTCAATCGGGCCCGAGGCGATGCGCCTGGTCATCACGGATGTGTTTGAACGTCATATGCTGGGCGAGAACCCGGAAAACATCGAGCTGATGTTCCGACGCGCCTATTCTGCCGGGTTCACCCAACGGCCTGATCTAACAGTCATCGGCGCCTTTTCAGGCCTTGAGATCGCCTGTTGGGATATTCTGGGCAAAGACCGGGATCGTCCGGTGCATGCCCTGATCGGCGGGCAGATGAATGAAAAATTGCGCGCTTATTCTTACCTCAATCCGCTGCCACATCACGATATGACCGAATTCTGGAATTCCCCGGAAATGGCCGCTGAGAGCGCCCTTGATCTGGTTTCCCGTGGCTATACCGCGGTGAAATTCGACCCAGCCGGCCCCTATACCAAACGCGGCGGCCATATGCCCGCGATGAGTGACATCACCCAATCCATTGCTTTCTGCAAAACCATCCGCGAGGCGGTGGGCGACAAGGCTGACCTGTTGTTTGGCACCCATGGCCAATTCAGCACCGCCGGAGCGATCCGTCTGGGACAGGCCATCGAACCCTATAGCCCACTGTGGTTTGAAGAACCTATCCCACCAGATAACCACGCTGAAATGGCCAAGGTTGCACAGGCCGTGCGTATCCCGGTCGCCACCGGTGAACGCCTCTGTACCAAGGCCGAATTTGGCGCGGTACTGCAATCGGGTGCGGCGACGATCCTACAGCCGGCTTTGGGCCGTGCGGGTGGTATTTGGGAGATGAAAAAGGTCGCGGCCATGGCCGAGGCGTTTAATGCCCAGATGGCTCCGCATCTTTATGCCGGGCCTGTAGAGTGGGCCGCCAATATCCAGCTTGGCCTGTCGATCCCGAACCTGCTGATGGTCGAAACCATCGAAACGCCGTTCCATGCGGCGCTGATCCGCAACACGATCGAGATCGAGGATGGCTTTGTTTTGCCACCCAAAGGCGCCGGTCTGGGCATCGATGTAGACGAAGAGTTGGCCCGCGCGCATCCGTTTACCGGCACGGGTTTGCATCTGGAAATGCAAGAGGCCCCGTGTGATTATGCCAACGGCAATTCATTTTCTGGCGGCGCCCCGCTAAAACTGGCTCAGTAACCTGTTTTCTCCCCCCAATTCAGGGTGACATCATCACCCTGAATTGGCATGATATGGCCATGATTACAGCAATAACGACACCCGACGACACACCCCAGCCATTGACCGACACTGCGCGGGCCGAAATGGCCGACCGTGCGGCCGAAGCAGCGGCCTATCTGAAATCGCTGGCCCATGAGGGGCGGCTGATGATCCTGTGCCATCTATCGACCAAAGAGCGGTCGGTAGGAGAGTTGGAAACACTGCTGGACTTACGCCAATCCGCCGTCAGCCAGATGTTGGCACGATTGCGCGATGATGGGCTCGTCAGCAATCGGCGCGACGGTAAAACCATCTATTATTCCTTGTCCGACCCCAGCACGCAGCAGGTGATCGGATTGCTTTATACTCTTTTCTGTGGAGCTGATGATGCGACCTGAAACCACCTTTAGCGGCCCCGACCTGTGTGCCCGACCGGCACGTGATATTGTGGCGGGCCTACGTCGCGGAGATTTGGACCCGGCAGAGGTTCTTGCGGCTTCTGCTGCGCGAATTTCCCAGGTTGAGCCGGATATTAACGCCATGCCGACCACCTGTATTGACCGGGCCGAGGGCGAAATTGCCAAGTTGCCGGATCGGGTGGCACAGAGTGGCAATCACGCCGCGTGGCTTGCCGGATTGCCGATTGGTATCAAGGATTTGAACAACGTTGCGGGAGTGCGCACGACCTTTGCCACCCTTGCGCTGGCGGATTTTGTGCCCGACTTTAGTGACCCGATGGTTGAATTGCTGGAATCACGCGGCGCGCTGGTGGTGGGCAAGACCAACACCCCAGAAATGGGCGCAGGCGGCAACAGCACCAACGCGGTGTTCGGATCAACCCGCAATCCGTGGGACACGCGGATGAATGCGGGTGGCTCATCTGGTGGCGCTGCGGCGTCGTTGGCGTCGGGCGAAGTCTGGCTGAGCCATGGATCGGATCTGATGGGGTCACTGCGCACCCCGGCGGCCCATTGCGGCGTGCTGGGCTTTCGCACATCGCCCGGGCGCACCGGTGGTGGCCCGGGTATGGCGGCGTTTCTGCCCGAGGCGTTGCAGGGACCGATGGCACGCGATGTGCGTGATATGGCGCTGTTTCTGGATGCGATGACGGGGTATGATCCGCGCATGCCTTTGACGCTTGAGGCTCCGACCACGCCGTTTCAAAGCGAATTGGACCAACTGGACCGCGCGCCGCGCATTGCGTTTTCTGAGGATCAGAACGGGTTTGCCTTTGTCGAACAGGAAATCCGCGCCAAACTAAATGATGCAATGCAGGCCGTTGCACAGGCCGGTGCCACCGTGCAAAACACCTGCCCTGATCTACCGTTACTGAACGAGACCTATCTGGCCTTGCGTGGGCTACACTATGGTGCTGTCACAGCTCGATTGCCGCAAGAGGTGCAGGAGCAATTTGGTCACCGGCTGCGCGAGAACATGGAGTTCGGGCTGAACCAAAGCCTGAGCGATGTGTATGACGCCATGTCCAAGCGTACGCAGCTGTACGAGATTATGCGGCTGTTCCTGAACGATTGGGACGTGCTGGCGATTCCTGTTGTTGGCATTGAACCTGTTGAGGTTGAACAGGAATATCCCGCAATGGTGGATGGCAAGCAGATCGGCACCTATGAAAACTGGCTGCGGTTTTCGTTTTTGGCGACTACGGCGCTTTTGCCTGCCATGTCAATGCCTGTTGGCTTTACCAACAGTGGATTGCCGGTTGGACTGCAACTGATCGGCCCGCCTCGTGGCGAAGCGCGGTTGTTGCAAGTGGCGTTATTTATTGAGGAGGCTTTGGGGCTCCCGTGCGCCCCAATTGACCCGATTGTGCGCCATCGCTGATGTGGCGCATTGGATATTTATAGAAAGAAGAAAGCGGCGCGTGCTCTAGTTTGAGACGTATCCGGATACGACCTGCAGCAGTTTAAAGGCGGTGGCGGCATCGTTTTCAACCACGGCCAGGAATTCCTCGGCACCGATACGCAGGCACATCAGTTCTGTGGCGGCGACCATGGAAAGGGCACGCGGTTCGTTGCGGATCAGGCCCAGTTCCCCCACCAGCGTGCCGGGGCCAACCGTGGCGATCAGCAGATCGTCTTCGTCGTCCGGTTTTGGCAGGTACAGCCCGGCTTCGCCCTCAAGGATCATATAGGCGCCATCGGTGGGGTCGTCGTCTTTCAGGAACACAACTTCGCCTGCCGGAGCTTCATACCAGCGCGCGCCAAAGGCCAGCAGCCGCAGTTGTTTGCGGTTCAGGCCCGAGAACATATCGGTCTGTTCCAACGCGCGCACTTTGCGGGCCAAATCGGCGCTGGCGACGCTGTCATCGGCGCTTTGTTCCTGATGGTCGTCGCTGACAATACGGCCTTGTTGCAGCTCAAAGAACGCATCAAATGCGTTCTCATTTTCAATGCTTTCGCTCAGGTAAATCAGTGTCGTATCGGGCAACAATGTCCGTAGGTTTTGATAAACTTGGTTTTGGGTTTCCGCGTCATAGCTGGCCAAAACCTGATCGAGGATCAACACATCCGGGCGTTTGATTGATGCGCGGGTGAACGACAAAGGTTCGGCGTAAATTGCTGGCAGATTGGCGCCGCTTAGCGCGATTGGCACGTCATAAATAAGCTGCACAACCAGTTTCTGCACCCCATTTTGCGCCAGAACATCCCCGACCAAACGACGTAGATCATCGCCTTTGCTGCCCGCAGCGCTGGTAATTTTGCCAAACAGGGCATTTTCCAGAACGCTAAGGCCGGGGGCAATTTTACCACTGTCCAAGGGCACGAACAGATCGTCCATCTTGGCCTGTAAATCAGCCGAATGTCCCTGCCGCAATTCAAGAATACGCGCCTTCATATCGTCAGAAAAGGCCGGACCGATGTCATCTGCGGAAATACTGAACGGGACGGTTAGCAGCAATGCCAGCTCTTCTTTATTCAGAGCTGCCGCACCGACATCGCGGGTTTTTTCAATCAGCTCAACGGCGGTTTCATAGGTTTTCGCCTCAAGCCCCAGTTTGCGGAACAGCGGATGGTCGGTTCCGTCCAGACCAAAAATCTGGCGGAGCATATCAAGCACATCTTGCGTCAAAGATATTAGGTCTTCATCAAGTTTCAGGTCGCAAATTTGTTGCAGAAACTCGGTTTGCCGGGCCAGGGTTTCCTGTGTCATTGGCTGACGCGGCGTCGCAAACAGCAGGTTTTCCACCACCGGAAGCGCCGGGTTGTACATGTCGGAGCGAAAGAAATAGGCGTGTCGTTCCAGTTCCGCCTCGGCCACGGCCTGTTGTACCTTTGGGCGCAGTTCGACCAGTTTGGCGGCCAGATCACCATGGCGATCGACATCAAATTTTTGCTCCAGGGCGCGCTTGTACAAACTGGGGCTGGCCCCTGCGCCACCGACCAATTGCAACCACCAATCCATCAGATTGGTGCCATCGGTTTGACCGGCAAGGGAATGATCCAACCAGTCGCTATCGTAGGCATCAGAACTATTCCCGGCGCGCTGTGCCTCGCGGTAACTTGGTGAATCTGTCCCACCCTGCCCCGGGCGGATACGCAGAGGCATCATCACATTGTCGCCAAAAGACCCCAAAAACAGCTGCGGGCGCGAATTGGCGTGGCCAATGCGGCTGGCAATGGTGGCCTGATGCAGCCCGGTCAAATCGTACCCCGCCATTGTCACTCTGCCACCACTTGGGATCAGTTCCCGCGTCAACAATTCTGACAAGGCGCGGCGGTCTTCTTCGCTGGGCGCGGCAATGGCAATGGTCTTTCCGGCAGGGAAAACGACGTTCAGATCCTCAAGCACCGAATTGCCGTCCGTATCTCGCACGGTCACATGGTCCAGCACGATATCGCCCCTTAAATGCGGAAGATCGTCGGGTTCCTGCTCAAACAATGTCTCATCCACCATTCCCTGCGGCGCAAAGCGTTCGGTGATCACGTCCCAACGTAGCGACATATCTGCCGTCTGATTATAATAGGCCAACAGCTCTTTCCACGGCGAAGCAAGGTCTTTGTAGGCTGCCAATGCCGCCACCAAAGCCCCCAGAGATACCGCGCCTTGCAGCACCAGATAACCACCGATGGAAAAGAAAAAGAACGGAGTCAACTGCGAAATGAAGTTGTTGACGAACTTCATAAAAAACTTTTTCTGGTAGATTTCGAAGCGGATTTCGAACAGCGTTCCCAATTGCTGGGTTACGCCGGCCATCCGGTAGCGCCAGCCTCCGTTGGCACGCAAGGCACTCGCGCCAGCCGCGCTCTCACCGATTGTGGCGGCCAAAACCCGGACTTCTTTGATGCGAATTTTGTTCAGCAGGTTGATTTTGCGCTGCATTATCGGGATCAGCCAAGCCTGAAACGGAATCAACGCAACCGCCGCCATACCAAACCAAAAACTCTGCAGGAACAGAAACGACAGAATGGTGATCATCTGCCCGGCCTGCAACACTGGCTGGCTCAGGGCGTCGCCCATCAACCCGCCCATCGGTTCGCTTTCGGCGGTGACCATCGACACCAGTTCGCCCTGGCTGACCCGTTCGAAATACGGCTGTGGAAAGCGCAGGATACGGGCAATCAACTGATACCGCAGGCGGCGCAACATGCGTTCGGACAGAACGCCCTTCATGGTGCTGATGCGCATTTTCATCAGCCCATGGAACAGCACCGCCAACAGAAAACCAAAACACAGCACCCCCAGGAACATCACCTGACTCATGGTGATGCCGGCCACAACAACGGTTGTGCTTTGGGCACCAATGGCATCGTTGATGATACGTTTTGGCAGCTCAAGCGTCAGATAAAGCAGTGGAAACAACGTCATAGTCACCGCCAACAGGATGAGCTGATCGCGTTTTGAGTATTTCCAGATAAAGGCGAAGAGAGTAGGTTCTATGGGACTATTCCGTATCTATTTGTACCGAAGGACCGAGAGCAACATCGCAACAGGCCTTTTGCCAGTATAGATTAAGAACCTCGGACTTTACCACGCAAATGATTTTGCACAGGAATTGCGGTCTTGTAACAAATTCCGTAAGTTCAATCCAAAGCGTTTCGGCGTATTGCTGAAACACACCTTGAACACGAAACGCTTTTAACCGTGATGGGAGTTCGGTTTGACAAATGTAGTCGGCACAGTTCTGGTCTTGCTTTGCTTGTTTCAAGTAAAGCATATGTTTGCCGATTATTTCATGCAGACACCCAAAATGCTGGCAGGCCGCGGCCAGTATTGGCACATGGGGCGCGCCCAACACGCGGCAGTTCACGCGCTTGGATCGATGATCGCATTTGCGTTGATCGGGGCGCCGACGGTTTTCATTCTGCTGATATGTCTGGCCGAATGGGTGGTGCATTTCCACATCGACTGGGCCAAGGCGAAATATTCAGAATCCAAATGTCTGGCGCCAACTGAGGGCGGGTTTTGGCGTGCCTTTGGTGTTGATCAAACCCTGCACGGATTGACCTATGTGGCTATGGCATGGGCCTGGGTGGTCTACGCCGCCTGAGCCGATTTAACCAAGCACAGAAAAGCTGCTGTCGGTGTTGATCGGACGTTTACGCGAATAAAATCCGACATCAATCTGACGCCCGAGATAGGGCAGCGTGAACTGCAACGGATCGGCGTCGTGATCGCCACCCCCCTCGCAATAGCCAATCAGCGCGGTCATCATCTTGGCCGCAATCGGCGCGTTTTTGTACTGATTGCCGCTGGTGCCACAAGCCATGTAAAACCCCGGCAGGTTTGAGCGGTCATAGATCGGAATCCAGTCGGTTGAAGCATCATATAAATCCACCACGCCACGTGTCTGGCTGGGAATGCCAAGCGTCGGCACCCGTTGCGCGTACCGCTGGGCCTGCGTCGTCCATTGATCGGTGAAATCACGATTATACGTGACATCATCCTCGCACCATTGATGGGTGTCGCACTCCGGATCCTCGGACCCGATCAGGATGTTATTGCCGTGTTCCGGACGCACATAACAGGAGATATCACTGTCCGACACGATGGTGCCGTTTTCCTCAAAATTGAAACCCTTGGGCGCGGGCACATGCACCACCTCTTGCCGCAGGGCACGGGTTTTGATCGTCATATCATCCAGCACCCCGGCCATGGCGTTTACCTGTGAAGACCCCGGCCCGGCGACGTTAATCACCACTGGCGCATGAACCTCGTCGCCATTTGACAACCGCACGCCCGACACCCGACCGTCGTTTTGCAAAATCTCAACAACCTCGACGCCGACACGCAATTTGGCACCGTGCAAACGCGCCGCGTCCATCAGGTTTTGCGCCGACAATGCCGGGTCGGTCACGTAGCCGGCCTGTGGCCAACACACCGCGCCGCCCATATGTTTGCCATTGGGTTCACCAAATTCGGGATCATCCAATCGCTTGGCCGGCGCGAAACTTTCCAGCGAATAGATCGGCAGACGCTCCACCACCTGCTCTGGTGTCAGTTCTTCATAGCCAAGGTCCAGATCAGCGCTATATTTCATGTGTTTTTGCAGAAACCCGTTGGCCTTTGTCTTCATAACCAAACAACCGCATTGCCGATATGTCGCCAAATTCGCGTCCTCAGGCAGGCCCAGATAGTCGGCCCAGTCACGCCAATAATGATAGCCTTCCCAGGCAAAGGCCGTACCGTCAAACGTCGAATAATGCATCCGCACGATGGCGCAGGACCCGGCGGTTGATCCGTGCCCGGCCTGGGTATTTCGATCCAGCGACAGGGTTTTATATCCGGCCTTAGACATTTCAAATGCAATCGCAGCACCTATGACGCCGGTGCCGATGATCAATACGTCTGCTGTCTGTGTCATGTTGGGTCTCCTGATATCGGCCCCGAAACTGGACCCACCCAATTGGCACGGGCATAGTCGGCAAAATCGTTGATTTCCTGTGTTTGCGGCTGCTGACCGGTGAACACAAACAGGTATTGCGCCACCATCGCCAACCGCTGCTCCATGGTTTCGTTCAACTGTGCCAGATCATAACCCAGCTGCATGTAATACAGCACCCGCGCCCGGGTCAGCGCCTCGATCGGGGCATAATCATAGCGCACGAACATCGCCGTTAACGCCTCAATCCGGGTGGCATCGGATTGATCCAAAATCTGGGCTACCTTGCCGGATCGGCGCGCCCAATCGCGCACCGCAAAATCCAACGCTGTATCAAACAATCCGGGGTTGGCGACACAGCGATGCACATTGCAAACCGCCCCGGTAATAGTGTCCGCAGGCAGCTCTGACTGCCGAACAATAGCCGCCGTGTTGGTTGATTGCCAGCGGGCCAGAAGCGCGTCGAGCAGATCCTGCCGCGATTTAAAATACCAATAGAACGATGAGCGTGACACGCCCAACCGCTCCGCCAAGCCGAGCACTTTGACCCGCTCAACGCCATCGCTGATCAGCACCTCCATCGCGAGGGCCAGCCAGTCGTCGCGCGTGACCTTAATGTTGCCAACCAACGGATCGCGGTTCGGATCATCGCGGTGCAAGACCGGTGTTTTGGGGTCTGCCATCCTCTAACTCTCGGGCGCCGCGCCACCCTCTTGGGTGCGCCGCGCGATAAAGTCCTGCAAGCCGCCGATCCGGTCAGGATCATGCGCAGGAGGTTGAAATTCGTCCAAAATGCCCTGCCAGATGCCGGTGGCTCGTGTGTTTGCATCCATCGCGCCGTTTTCCGTCCAAGTGCCGAAATTCGACCAATCCGCCACCAGTGGGTCGTAAAACGCGGTCTGATAGCGCTCCATCGTGTGGGCCGTGCCAAAGAAATGCCCGCCCGGTTGCACATCACGTAGTGCATCCATCGCCAGATCATCGTCTGTCGCAGGGGTATCAGCGCAGAGTTCGGCAAACATCTGCACCATTTCCATATCAGTGATGAATTTCTCATACGATATCGTCAGCCCGGCCTCTAACCAGCCAGTCGCATGGATCACCACCGACGCCCCGGCCAACACCGACCCCCAGGCGCTAAATTCGGTTTCATGCGCCGCCTGCACATCGTTGATATTGGACGCGGACCCGGCGGCACACCGCCACGGCAGCCCCAGTTTGCGCGCCAACTGCCCGGTGCCAAGGCTGGCCTTGACCTGCTCAGGCGTGCCCATCGCCGGGGCACCTGATTTCATGTCAACGTTAGATGTGAACGTGCCGTAGAGCACCGGAGCCCCCGGTTTTGCCAGCTGCGACAACGTAATCGCGGCCATCGCTTCGGCGTGACTAAGCGTTAGTGCGCCCGCCACCGTGATCGGCGCCATCGCCCCCATGAGAGTGAACGGCGTCACAATCGACACCTGCCCGTGATGGGCGAAATCAATGATCCCCTGCGCCATCGGAATGTCGATCTGACGTGGTGAATTGGTGTTGATAACAGTGTACATAAAGCAATCTGCGGTGAATTCAGCGTCCGTCAGTCCGCGAAAATCACGCATCATTTCAAAGCAATCCATCACCTGCGGACGGCCCCGCGCATAGACAAACGATGGCTTGTCCGATTGGGTCAGAATTTCCTCGCTCATCGCGTAATGGCGCAGATGCATCGGCACATCCTGCGGCTCAACCAAGGGAGGCACCATATGCATGACGTCAAAATGCTGGGTCAGTTTCACCAGTTCTTTGAAATCGCCCAACGATCCGGGGCGGCGCCCACGCATAAGATCGGTGGCATGCGGCGCGCCCGCACCGGGATGAAACGTCAGCCGCCCCGGTTCCAGAAAAACATCGCGTTCGCGCACAGCCCCACGCAGGGTAATCGACTTGGGCGCGGTTTTTATCGCGGCCTCAACAATGTCGCGCCCGATAAACACCATATCCTCAACCACGCGCGCGCCTGCCGCCTGAAACAGCGCCCGCGCCTTGGGCAACAGCACTTTGATCCCCAATTCTTGCAGTACCTGAAGCGATGCGTTGTGAATCGCTTCGATCCGGTCTTCGGTAAACGCGTTGGCTGGCGGAAACGGGTTGCGCAGATTGCGGTAATCGACCTTGCGTGTTTCAGTCGGTGCCGCCTTGCTGCGGCGGCGCCCGGTACGTTTGGGCGCATTACTTTTGGATTCACCGTTCATAGCCGCATCGCCTTGCCGGTTGGGTCATATGGCGAGGGTGCGATAACCTTTGCCGAACGCTCTATACCAACCACATGCACGCTTAGCTCTGTGCCAATCGCCGCTTTGTCGCGGTTGACCAATGCCATCGCCAGCGATTTTCCGGTTGTGTGGCCATAGGCGCCCGACGTGACAAACCCCACCCTTTCACCTTCTGACCAGATCGGCTCATAGCCGCTCGCATCTGCGTTCAACGCATCAACTTCTAGCGTCACCTGAACCTGCGTCGGCCCCGCGCCATCCCGTTCGGCAATCGCCGCATCGCGCCCGATAAAATCGCCTTTGTCCCAGGCGATCCAACGATCCATACCGGTCATCCCCGGGGTATAGCCTTGGGTGAATTCGGCCGACCAGATGCCAAACGACTTTTCAATCCGGCTGCCAAGCAGCGCGTTAAATCCAATTTCACGAATGCCCTCGTCGGCCCCAGCGGTAAGCAACATCCGGCGCAAAGCGATGTGATCGCCCATCCGACAGTTGATCTCATAACCCAACTCGCCAGTCACCGACATGCGCGCCACATGGGCGCGGACCAATCCGATATCAAACAACCCACAGCCCATGAACGGCAGGCTGGCGATGTCCTGCTCTGCCAGTTTTTCGATAACAGCGCGGGATTTTGGCCCGACCAATGCAAAGCCACAGACCTCGGCCCCCAGATCACGCAGTGCCACACCATCCATCATGTGATCGTCAAACCAGCGCATATGCCAGCTGCGCAGATAATAGCTCCCCATGATCCAATAGGTGCCATTGCCCCAGTTCAGAACCGTCAGATCACCCTTCATTTTGCCGGTTTCCGACAACATCGGCGCCAGCCGCGCCCGCCCCGGCGCGGGCAGTTTACTGGCCATGATATGATCAAGCCATCTCTCAGCATTCGGCCCTGTCACCTCAAAGCGGGAGAACCCAGTAATGTCGAGCAGACCAACGCCATTGCGGATCACCTGACATTCCCTAGCAACGATCTCATGCGCGTTGGACCGCTTCAGCGTCGGGGTTTCGGTGAACCCCTTGGGCGCGAAATACAGCGGCGTTTCGAGATCCCAACTGGCGCCCCATTTACACCCCGCATCCGTCATCGCGTCATGCGCCGGAGCCATGTTCAGCGGCCGACCAGCGGGCAGTTGTTCATTCGGATAGGTCATCACAAAACGACGCGAATAGAACTGTCCGGTGGTTTCGCGGATGTAACGTTTGTTCTGCGCATAATCGCCATAACGCGCCACATCCATGCCAAACACGTCGGCCTCGGGTTCGCCGTGGATGATCCATTCGGCCAGAGATTTGCCAACGCCACCGCCCTGCAAGAACCCGGCCATCACCGCACAGGCCACCCAATAGCCGCGTTTTCCCGGCACTGGGCCAACCAGCGGATTCCCATCCGGCGAAAAGGTAAACGCACCGTTGACCCAAGTTTTAACGCCAACCTCTTGCAGACAGGGATAGCGTTCAAGTCCCATGATCAGCTCTTTTTCGATGCGATCCGGGTCTTGTTGCAAAAGCTCAATGCCGTAATCCCAAGGTGCGCCGTCTTCCATCCAGTGCTTGTGATCGACCTCGTAGATACCCAGTAGCACGCCCTTTTGATCCTGCCGCAAATAGGTGAATCCCTCGAGGTCAACGGTCATCGGAACTTCGAAATCAAGCGCCTCAAGTTCGGGGATGCTGTCGGACACCAGATAATGGTGCGCAAGCGGGGAAACCGGCAGTTCAACACCGGCCATACGACCCACCTGTTTGGCCCAAAGACCGGCGGCATTGACCACATGTTCGCAGGTGATGGTGCCCTTTTCCGTCACAACCTGCCAGCCATCGGCAGTCTGGTTCAGTTCTAACACACGGTTATGTTCGATCACCTCAGCACCGTTCTTTTTGGCAGCACCTGCATAGGCATGAACCGTTCCCGACGGATCAAGGTAACCTTCACGATCCGCCCACATGCCGCCCAGCATACCATCAATCGACATGATCGGGTTAAGCTCTTGCGCCTCTTCGGGCGTGACCAATCGGCAATCATCAATGCCGATAGACTGGAACACACGATACGCCGATTGCAGCCATTCCCAACGATCCAGGGTGCCGGCCATGGTCAGACCACCGGTCATATGCAGGCCGATATTCTGGCCGCTTTCCTTTTCGATCTCGGACAGCAGGTCGATGGTATAGGCCTGCAATGCCGCGATGTTAGGATCAGCATTCAGCGCATGAATACCACCCGCCGCATGCCATGACGATCCGGCCGTCAGAACCGACCGTTCAATCAGGCAGACGTCTTTCCAGCCGAATTTCGCCAAGTGATACAGAACCGAAGCGCCGACAACGCCGCCTCCGATGATCACAACCCGGTAATGCGATTTCATGGCCAACCTCCCGATGGAAACACGTTTGTCAGAACGCTATCCGTCGGGAATGAAACTGTCTAGACATTTGTGTACATTACTATCGGTGGGCGTAGGGTGGGTGAAAACCCACGCCCTTTTGCAAGCAAACGTGGGTTTTCACCCACCCTACGCCAAATGTCAGATGTCGCTTACAATGCCTCGATGATTGTCACATTGGCCAGACCGCCACCTTCGCACATGGTCTGTAAACCATAGCGAAGCCCACGCGCGCGCAACGCATGCACCAGCGTTGTCATCAGCTTGGCCCCCGAGCCACCAAGAGGATGGCCCAAAGCAATCGCACCACCATTGACGTTAAGCTTTGCATGGTCTCCGCCGGTGTGTTTCAGCCATGCCATCGGCACCGGCGCAAAGGCCTCGTTCACTTCGTAAAGATCAATGTCGCCAATGTTCATCCCGGCACGTTTCAGCGCCTTGTCCGTTGCAAACAACGGTTCTTCCAGCATCACAACCGGGTCACCGCCGGTCACTGTCATCGTATGGATACGTGCCAAAGGCGTCAGGTTATGTTCACGCAATGCGGCCTCGGACACAATCATCACCGCCGCCGCTCCATCGCAAATCTGGCTGGCATTAGCCGCTGAAATCTTGCCGCCCTCTAGCAATGTGCGGACCGAACCGATGCTGTCCAATGTTGCCCCGGCGCGGATGCCTTCGTCGTGGATGTGGCGTTCAATTTTGCCATCAACGTCAATATCCAGACCTAGGATTTCCGCATCGAACGCACCAGATTCGGTTGCCAAGGCGGCACGCCTGTGGCTTTCGACAGCAAAGGCGTCCAAATCGGCGCGTTCTAGGCCCCATTTGTCCGCAATCATTTCGGCGCCGGTGAATTGGCTGAAAATCATACCCGGATAATTGGCCATGATGCCGGGGCTTGTTGGGCTGCCTGCTTTTGGTTCTTTGGTCCACATACCGGGCTGGCCCATGGGCACGCGGCTCATGCTCTCAGCACCTGCCGCGATGACGATGTCCTGCACGCCGGACATCACTGCCTGGGCGGCAAAATGGATCGCCTGTTGTGATGATCCGCATTGACGGTCGATGGTCACGGCGGGCACTGATTCAGGCAGGCCTGAGGCCAGCACCGCGTTGCGGCCAAAATGCAAACCCTGCTCATTAACCTGCCCGACGCAGCCCATAATCACATCATCGACTGCATCCGGTGCAACGCCTGCACGGGCCACGGCCTCGTCCAGAACCGCAGCGGCAAGATCAACCGGGTGCCAGCCAAAAAGACGGCCCTCGCGACGGCCACCGGCGGTGCGGGTGGCGCTGACAATATAGGCTTCGGCCATGGGTAGTCTCCTTAAGATATGGATCGTCAGCGGAGCAAAATTGCGCCAGTCAAACCCGTTACCTGTGGTCTACATCAATATTATTCGATGCAGCGCGAAACGTGGGGTCATTTTTGTGCGGATTGGTCGCCCGCCTTACAAAGAGGCGCTTGGCCGGGCCTTGGTCGCGTCAAACCAGGCGCGCGTGGCGGTGTTTTCCCCGGGGATCAGCATTTTCACGACGCGCATGAAGTCGATGACTACAAAGGCCGAGATGTCGGCCAAAGTCAGGTGATCCAGCGCCAGATAGCGACTTTCATTCAACTGTTTTTCGATGGTTGCATAAAACAGGTCAATCCGGTGGCGACCGCGTTCGGCCAATTCAGGGATTTGATCGAAATTCACCGGACCGGTCAGCGCGCGACCTTTCATTCGGGGGTTGGAATTGCGCAGAACCTCGGACACTGGCAACAACCCCTGTTGTTCGCAAATGGCATTCCACATCAACACTGTGGCCTTTTCATCCGGAGTGGTGCCCATCAGGGCTGGCTCTGGAAACATCGCCTCAAGATAGGCGGCAATCGCAATGTTTTCAGTCAGAACCGCCCCGGCATCTGTAACCAAAACCGGCAATGTCGCACGCGGATTGACGGCCAAAAAATCCGGCAACAATTGTTCGCTTTTGGCGATGGAAGTATCACGGGTTTCGATGGTCAGGCCCTTTTCGGCAATGAACATACGGGCGCGGCGTGGGCTGGGTGCGGTGGAGCAATCGTAAAACAGCATGGCAATCCTTGCAGGCAAAATAGGGTCTCGGGCGATCAAATATGCGTCAGAGCAGACGCCGCGCTGGTTGACCCGGAACCAATTGTAACCTTTGTAGGGGGCAATCAACCGAACGCAAGACAGGACAGAATGTGAGCACCGGCCCCTCGCCCGCCATGACCGCAGGCACCACGTTTGTTGCGCTGGTCGCCTTTGCCGCCAATTCGGTTTTGTGCCGGATGGCGCTGCTGGAGGGCAATATTGATGCGGCCTCGTTCACGGTTGTGCGCATTGTGTCCGGTGCCGTAACGCTGGCGATATTGGTGGCCTTGCGCAATCCGGGGCAGTTGGTAGTGCGACCAAATTGGGCGGCGGGGGCGGCGCTATTTACCTATATGGTGCTGTTTTGCCTGGCTTATATCACGTTGGGTGCTGGTTCCGGTGCGCTGGTGCTGTTTGGGTTTGTGCAACTGACAATGATGAGCATGGCGTTGCTGCAAAAAGAACCATTTCCACCGCTGGCCTGGCTTGGGCTGGCCGTTGCAGTTGCCGGGGTGATCTATCTGGTGCGACCCGGATCCGAGGCGCCGGATGCGATTGCGGCCTTGCAAATGGCCGGGGCTGGAGTGGCGTGGGGGGCCTATTCGGTGATTGGGCGCGGCTCAAAAAACCCGTTGCAGGACACCGCCAGCAACTTTCTACTGTGTGTGCCGTTTGCCTTGATCCTGATGGCGCTATTTTGGCAAGATCAGGTGTTAACCACCAAAGGACTGGGGTTGGCAATTGCCTCAGGCGCACTGGCGTCGGGCTGCGGCTATGCGATCTGGTTCAAAACCTTGCCACATCTGACAACCGCGCAAGCATCCATTTTGCAACTGTCGGTCCCGATAATTGCGTCCGTCGGCGGTGTGATGTTTTTGGCCGAGACAATTTCATCGCGACTGGTGATTGCATCGGTTTTGGTTTTGGGTGGCATCGCGCTGGTGTTACGCAGCCGGATGCGGCGATAACCATTATCGACGATAGATGAAACAGCGGTCCTTTACGGCGCCTTTGGGCAGCGCCACTTCGGTCAGCCCGTCAAAATACATCCGGTCGCTGGATACCATCAGCCCGCCAACCGCCAACAACGGTTCGACCAAAGGCGAGATCATGCGCGCAAACGCATCGTTCTTGGCCCGGTTGTGGCCGCCCAGATCAGCATGAACCAAACTGGCCACCGGTCCCATCTTTTCCAGCGTCTGAGCCAATGTTTCACGCACATCCCCCAATATCGTAAATTCCTCAGCCGGGGTTGAATCCGGGTGTGATCCGACTTCGCGTTCAAACACATAAATGTCTCGTTCACTGATGCCTTCGCGCATGTGATGAAAGGTGCGGCCATTGCCCAGTCCGAGTTCGAATACTGGCCCGCGCATCGCTGCGGTATCGTTAATGGCGAAATCCAGACAGGCGCGTTGTGACACCATGCGGTCGATAAAAAGATCAAGACGGCTCATCTGTTAAACTCCTGTTCACGGCACGCCGGGATGACCCGGCTTTGCCCTGTCATGCCAAAGATCACCCGAAATGTGTAGACATCCCGCGCAGTAATTTTATCGTGACATTGCATTGAATCAATTTGTTGTTTGACTAGAGGGGGGTAGCCAAGCGATGGTGCCTGCGTATCCGAGGGGGACCCTGTCTGAAATGTTATTGTATGCCGAGTCGTTTGCTGACCGACCAATAGGGGATGCCTGAATGCCGCCGTTGTTAAAAGTCGAAAACCTAAGCGTTGGATTCGGGCGTGGTGACAATGTTGTCTCGGATGTCAGCTTTGAGGTTCAGCCGGGGCAAACACTTGCTATTGTTGGCGAATCGGGGTCAGGTAAATCTGTCACCTGCCGTGCGATCCTGCGGATCCTGCCCAAGATCGCCCAGATCAGAACCGGTACCATCACCCTGAACGGTGATAATGGTGCGCTTGATCTGACCGCAATGAACGAACGTAAACTGCGCGACGTGCGCGGCAATGCGATTGCGATGATATTTCAGGAACCGATGCGGTCCTTGTCGCCTTTGCACAAAATCGGAAACCAGGTGGCCGAAGTGCTGTGGCTACACCGGGGCCTGTCCGAAAAGGCCGCCAAACGCGAAGTTATTGAGACATTCGAAAGGGTTGGGTTCCCTGACGCTGAACGAACCTATGGATCCTATTCATTTGAATTGTCAGGCGGAATGCTCCAACGCGCCTTGATTGCTATGGCGATGGTGGCAAAACCTGATCTGCTGATCGCGGACGAACCAACAACCGCACTGGATGTAACCACACAGGCGCAGGTTCTGGGGCTGATCAAGGAATTGCAGCACGAGACCGGCATGGCGATGATCTTGGTCACCCATGATCTGGGCATCGTTGCCAACATGGCCGAAGACGTCTTGGTGATGAACAAAGGCCGGGTGATGGAATCCGGCTCTGCGGTGGCCATGCTGCGCGCGCCGGCCCATCCCTATACGCAACAATTGTTTGATGCCGCGCCGTCGATCCCGGCTGTGGCCGCGCCGTCCGAGCCTATGCCGCAAGACGATCTGATCCTGCAACTCAAAAACGTCAGTAAAACATACACAATGCGGGCGGGGTCCAGTTGGAAACCGCCAGTGCTGATTCATGCCTGTCGCGGTGTTGATCTGAACCTGCCGCGCGGCAAAACGCTGGCCGTTGTCGGCGAAAGCGGATCGGGCAAGACCACCGCCGCCCGTATTGCCCTGGGTGCCGAACCCCCGGATGAGGGCGGCGAAGTGCTGTTTCGCAGCAATCCCCAAGGTCAGGCGATCCTGGTCAACAAGATGACCAAAGCCGCGCGCATGGCGTTTCAGGAACAGGCGCAGATGGTGTTTCAGGACCCGTATTCGTCGCTAAGCCCCCGCCAGCGCATCATGTCGACCCTGACCGAACCGCTGGAAATCCACAAAATCGGCTCAAAGTCGGAACAAACTGATCGCGCGGCAATGATGCTACGCCGTGTCGGGTTGAACGATAGTATGCTACAACGTTTTCCGCATGCGTTTTCCGGCGGCCAGCGCCAGCGCCTGTCAATTGCGCGCGCGCTGATGTTAAACCCGGCCTTGCTGGTCTGTGATGAACCGACCTCGGCATTGGATGTATCGGTGCAGGAACAAATCCTGACCTTGCTCGAAGAATTGCGCGACCGGATGAACCTGTCGTATCTGTTTATCTCGCATGATCTGGCTGTTGTTGCCCGCGTCGCCGACGAAGTGGCGGTGATGCGCCAGGGACTGGTGGTCGAACAGGCCCCGCCCGACACGCTATTTTACAACCCCAAACACCCCTATACCAAAGCGTTGATCGCGGCGCAGCCGACCCCTGACATTGACCGGCCTATTGATCTAAAGCTGGTCGCTCAGGGGGCCGGATCGCCCGACACATGGCCCGAAGCCTATCGTTTTTCGGACACTGTGGTACCCTCGCTTTCAGAACTGGAACCCGGCCACAAGGTACGCTGTCATGTTTAATGTTTCCCGTAAATTACTACCCTTTGCGCTGGTTATCGCAACCGCCCTTCCGGCGCCGATGTTGGCCGGACCGATGATGCAAGAGACTGCCTTTTGGCAGGCCGAAGTTGACGCCGGCGACTTGCCACCAGTGGCTGACCGCATCCCAACCGACCCGTTTATTGTTGATATTGCAGCACGCGGGCGCGAATTCGGCATACCCGGTGGCACCCTGAGTACGATGGTGACGCGCAGCAAAGATATCCGCCAAATGGTGGTGTATGGCTATGCCCGGCTGATCGGATATGACACCGATTACACGCTAATGGCCGACATTCTGGCCAGTTATGACAACCAGGATAACAGAGTCTTTACCCTGCATCTGCGCGAGGGGCATCGTTGGTCTGACGGGCATCCTTTTACCTCAGCTGACTTTGAATACTGGTGGAATGACGTTGCCAACAATGACCGGCTAAGCCCGGCTGGCCCGCCTGACTTTCTGCGTGTTGAGGGCCAATTACCCACCGTTACCTTTCCCGATGAATTGACCGTGGTTTATGCTTGGGACAACCCAAATCCGAATTTCCTGCAGTCGTTGGCACAGGCGCGGCCACCGTTTATTTTTCGCCCGGCGCATTTCCTGAAAAAGTTCCACGAGAAATTTGCCGCTGCTGATGCTTTGGCCATCGAGGTCGATGATGCCCGCGTCAACAGCTGGGCAGCGCTGCACAACAAACGCGATAATATGTACAAGTTCGACAATCACGAATTGCCAACCTTGCAGCCGTGGATCAACGCAACCTCGGGCAAGAAAATTCGCCATTTGTTCGTGCGTAACCCGTATTATCACCGCATCGACAAGCACGGTGTTCAGCTGCCTTATATTGACGTGGTCGAAATGGAGATTGTTGCACCGGGTCTGGTTGCGGCCAAATCCAATGCCGGGCAATCCGACCTTCAGGCCCGCGGCCTTGGGTTTCGTGACATTGCCATTCTGCGCAAGGGCGAAGCCGATGGCGGCAACTACCACACTGAACTTTGGAGCAGCGGCGTTGCCTCGCAAATCGCCATTTATCCAAACCTGAATGTTGATGATCTGGTCTGGCGCGCGGTGATGCGCGATGTGCGGGTGCGGCGGGCTCTTTCGCTGGCAATTGACCGCAATTCCATCAACCGGGCACTGTATTTCAAACTGGCAAAACCAGGGGCAATGACCGTTTTACCCTACAGCCCGTTTTTTGAACAAAAGAACCGTGAGGCCTGGGCCAGCTATGATCTGGACATGGCCAATGCCCTGCTGGACGAGGCCGGATTGGACAAACGCAACGACGATGGCATCCGCCTTTTGCCTGACGGGCGTCCGGTTGAGATCGTCATTGAAACCGCCGGTGAACGCCAAGAGGTCGAAAACGCCCTGCAAATCATCACCGATAACTGGTCCGATATTGGTGTGCGCCTGATTATGCGCCCGCTGGATCGCGATATTCTGCGCAACCGCGTCTATTCAGGCACGTCGATGGCGGCGGTCTGGTACGGCTGGGACAATGGCTTGCCACAATCCTATACCTCGCCTGATTATCTTGCCCCACGGCGTCAGGAATTTTTTGCCTGGCCGAAATGGGGTCAGTATTTCCAAACCAATGGCGAGGCAGGCGAAGCACCCGACATGGCCGAACCGCTGCGTCTGATGGAACTGGCACATGATTGGGACCGCGCCGAGACCAAAGAACAGCGCGACGCCGCGTGGCGTGAAATGCTGGCGATTCATGCAGATCAGGTTTACGGCATCGGCATTCTTGCCGAGGCACCGCAGCCGATTGTGATCAACAACTCCCTACGCAATGTACCGCAGGACGCGATCTGGACATGGGAACCCGGTGCGCATTTTGGCATTCACCGGCCGGATGAGTTTTTCTTTGCACCTGACGGGACCAACTGATGGCCATATTGCGCTATGCGATCTATCGGTTCGGGACGATGATCCTGACCCTTTGGGTCGTGTCCATTTTGATCTTTGTCATCATCAACCTGCCCCCCGGCGACTATCTTAGCAATCAGATCGCCGAGTTGCGCGCCAGCGGTCAGACCTCGGGTGTCGCCAAAGTCGAATTCCTGCGCAAGGAATACGCGCTGGATCGGTCGCTAACGGCGCAATATCTGATCTGGGTTGGCTTTATTCCCGGACCTCAGGGGTTCTCGGGGTTGATCCAAGGCAACTTTGGTTGGTCGTTTGAGTTTGACCGGCCGGTTTCCGAAATCGTCGGAGATTCGCTCTGGTTGACGGTTTTGGTCAATCTGGCTGCGGTTTTGTTTGTCTATTTGGTGGCCCTGCCTTTGGGCGTGTTGGCGGCGGCAAAATCCAAAACCTGGGTGGACTATTCGGCAGCATTCGTTGGCT
>JBLHMP010000025.1:0-46691 GCA_047623555.1 Granulosicoccus sp. | reverse complement strand
ACCGATCCCGACCAAATCAAGTGCATCAACAAATGCGTCCACGGCACGAACCGGACTATCGTCGCCCACAAAGTCTTCAAGATGATCGGGAAATAGAACCCCTTGTTCTCGATCATCACCTTCAATGAAACGCTTAATCCAACATCTCCTGATTATTCATTGAGAATAGCATAAATACACGTGTTCACACAGCCTCGGCCGTTTTCGGCCAGACGGCTCATACTGTAGGGCGCTGAACGTCTCGCTGGGCGGGTCGTCCGAGCACCGGTCCATCGCCAAACAGAGTTTTCTTAGGATCTGCGATCCAGCCATCCTGAAGCCGTTCAGCATGGCCCAAAATCGCACCTGCGCACATCCAAGTTAGCGGCGTGAGCGTCGCATTCAGCAACATATCAATCATGGTTATCGCAAGAATGACCGCGATTGGCGCCACATAGGGCGAGAGCGCCGCAGATTGAATTTTGCGGGCCTGCAATCCCAGCATGACCAAGGGTGAGGCCAGTAATCCCATTTCGGCAACATAACCAACCCAGCCAAAGGTGCCAAATACGATAATCCAGCGCCCGTCTGGGATGGTTTCGATAAGGCCGGTATGGGCATTGCGCAACAAATTACGCCCCCAACCGCCCCAGCCAAACCAGGTTTTTTCATCGGCACGGTTAAGCAATAATTCTTCGTTGTTGAACCGATAACCCAGAGATTGGCCACGTTCGGCGCTATAGGCGTTGGCCTGTTCCAAAATGGCATCAATCGGGACTAGCCCGCCATTGCGCAGGATCGGGTAGATGACAGCAACGGTGGCAAACGCGACGGCAAGGCGAATTTGAAACTTGGACGAGGTCAGCAAAACAATCGGCGTCAGCGCGATGCCATACATCATCGTGGCAAGGCTTTTGCACAGGGACAGCATCACAAGAAGACAAACCACGGCAACCAGATATCGCGGCCGCTGAAGCGGCGCAACGGTTCGTGACAGGGCCGCCGCTGCAAGCGCCGCTGACAGAAAGAAAAACGCCAGCCACAGGGCGTGTGGTAAAAATACAATCGGACGGAACCCACCATCGCGGATCATTTGGATGAAATTATGCTGGAAAAAGCCATAGACCCAAATGTTGATCTGTGGGCTAATCCGTATTTCGACGAGCGAAGGGATCGAATAGACCAGCGCCCCGACGACCATTGCCAGCAACAGCTCGCGCAGCCCGGTGTCTGATGACAGGTATTGACGGGCCATCAGAAAGGGCAGCACCACAATAACCTGATTGATAAAGACCGATAACAGGTCGCGCAGACCCAGACCCGGAATTCGCCCCGTGGCAAACTCAATCGGGGCACTGTTTACGATAACGCCAAACAGGATTGGATCACTGTTGGTCAACACCGTCGGAATCGCGCCAAAGACAAATAACGCTGTCAGAACCTTGGCAACGCGTGATTGCGGCCAGATCGAGATCTTTTTGCCTAGAACAAAGACGCAGATGACAAACGCGCTGATATTTGGAATCGACACTTTATCCATTGATGGTACCAGCGGCAGGTCAAATTCGGCAGATTGCGGCAACAGCAAATAGCCGCCCAGAATGCACCAGATCAGCCCCCGTTCCAGTGGCATGCGGCGCAGAATAAGCAGACAGACCAAAGGCCAGATCAACAGCATTCCATAGGCGATTGCGTTGGGCATAGGGCTCATTTTCGTGACTGGGTTAGATTTGTTCCCCTCTTTAGCAATTGGTTGCGTGATTGTCCTGCGTTATGCGGTGTTTGTGTGCAAACGGTGATCTGACAATGGTATTGATACAACGCCAAGGACCGCCTAAAGCTGGGCAGAGGGGCCAAACGGGAACAGGGCGCGCATCGTGGATTTTGTATTTGAAGATCGGACGATCACCATCAACATCGCCAATATGGCCGCGTTGTTAGACGAAGTCCGGCGTCGGTTTCGCGCGGGTACCGGCTTTGCGTTGGCCACGATCAATCTGGATCATCTGGCCAAAATGGCGAAATCCCCTGACTTTGTACGTGCCTATTGTGCGCAGGATTTGGTGGTGGCCGATGGCAATCCCATTGTTGCGCTGTCACGACTGGCACATAAACCTGTCGGGTTGGTTCCGGGGGCCGACATGATCCTGCCGCTGTGCCAGTTGGCCGGTGAGGAACGGGTGAAACTGGCATTGGTTGGCAGCACGAATATTGCCCTGCAGGACGCCGCAACCGCATTGCGCGCACTGGTGGCCAATCTGGACATCGCTCTGTGCATCGCGCCGTCGGGCCAGTTTGATCCTGATGGAGACGAGGCGGCGGCGATCCTGACGCAACTGGATAAGGCCGATATACAGCTTTGTTTTCTGGCGCTGGGCGCGCCAAAGCAGGAACTATTGGCGGTTCGGGGGCGCAAATTATCGCCCAAAACCGGCTTTGCCTCAATTGGTGCCGGGCTTGATTTTCTGGGGGGGCATCAGCATCGCGCGCCGATGTGGATGCGCAAACTGGCGATTGAATGGCTTTGGCGGGCCCTGAGCAGTCCGCGCCGACTGATCCCGCGTTATGCCCGTTGTTTCGCCATTCTGCCACGTCAAACCCTTGCGGCTTTGCGCCAACGCTAGGCAATGTTGCCTACCGGGTAAAAGAGGCTGCTCCGTTTTGCTATCACTTATATTCCAGCAATCCGGTGCGTCGCCCGCGCAACCGGTTCCAGTGAAATTCCACCACGCCCACGGCCTCGGGAAACTTTCCCAACATCGCAAAAAACGCCCGTGCCCAAGGCGCCGGACCTTGGCCGCGATAGCGCAGGCCAAGTCGCAGCACCTGCAACGGATAGATCGCCAACAGCCACAGCCCAAACGGCAGCAGCACCGCCATAATCGGCAGACCCAAACCCCAAACCAACGCCCGGTGAGTTTCTTTCACCCAGTGTCGTTCGGGGGGTCGCCCGTGCAAATACGCGCCTTCTGCATAGGCATGACCGGCCCGGCGGCTGCGTTTGAACCACTGCGAAAACTGCAATAACTGCGCATCATGCAACGTCATTTCCGCATCCAACCGCCAGATTTTCCAACCTGACTGGCGCAGGCGCAGGCATAATTCCGGCTCTTCCCCGGCAATTAATGTTTCGCGATAACCGCCAATCTGAGTAACCGGGGCCACCCGCATCAGCGCATCACCGCCACAGGCCATTGCCGCGCCCACAGGCGTGTTCCATTCCAGATCGCACAACCGGTTATAGACCGACGCACCGGGGTATTTTTCGCGCCGCCGTCCACAGACCACAGCCACATTTGGTTGCGCCCTAAGACAGCCAAGACCCACCGCGACCCAACCGTTGCGTACCTCACAATCGCCGTCGACAAACTGTACAAATTCGGCATCCGTGACCTCGGCCAGCCCGGCATTTCGCGCCCTTGCGGCGGTAAATGGCTGCACCATGTCGAGCCTGATCACCGTTGCTCCGATGTCCTGAGCGACCTGAACGCTGCCATCTTGGGAGCCTGAATCGACATAAATTATCTGGCGCACTTGGCCCTGCAACGATGCCAGACAGGCCATCAATCGCGCGCCTTCGTTGCGTCCGATAACGATGGCATCCACCATGCTTTCTTGCTGTGGGTCGGGTTGGTTGGTCACGGTGTCTTTCCTGAATTCGGTTGTTGCACAACCGTATCTGGTCGCATCGCGCCTGCAAATACTGCTTTTTAATTTGACACGAGAATTAAATAAGTAAAGACTTTGGCCAACACTTGGGAGACAACATGTTTATCGGATTTGACCTAGGCACATCTGGGGTGCGCGCGCTTTTGCTGGCTGAAAACGGCGAGGTTGTGGCCAGTGCCGAATCTGCCACGCCAGTGTCGCATCCGCATCCGGGGTGGAGCGAACAAAACCCCGCCGACTGGATCAGCGCCTGCCGCGCAGCACTTGCAGAGCTGCGCCAGAGTTACCCCGACGACATCGCCAAATTGCGCGGTATCAGCCTGTCGGGGCAGATGCACGGCGCCACGTTGATCGAAAAAAACGGAGATGTGCTGCGCCCTTGTATGTTGTGGAATGACACCCGCAGTTTTGAACAGGCCGCCCGCCTGGATGCGATCCCGGCGTTTCGTGAAATTTCCGGCAACATCGTGTTTCCGGGCTTTACCGCGCCCAAAGTCCTGTGGGTCGCCGAAAACGAACCCGACATCTTTGCCCGCATCGCCAAAGTGTTGCTGCCCAAGGATTACCTGTCCTTCTGGCTGACCGGCAACGCGGTATCTGACATGTCCGACAGCGCCGGAACCGCATGGATGGATGTTGGCGCGCGCGCCTGGTCTGACACATTGCTAGACCTATCGGGCATGCGCCGCGACCAGATGCCAGACCTGATCGAAGGCACCAGCGTTGCGGGCACTTTGCGGGCGGATCTTGCCACCGAGCTTGGCCTGCCGACGGGCGTGACGATCATTGCCGGCGGTGGTGACAACGCCGTGGCCGCCTGTGGTGTTGGCGCGCTTCGCGACGGCGATGGCTTTGTGTCGCTTGGCACGTCCGGTGTGCTGCTTGCGGCGCGCGCGGGTTTCTCTGCCAGCCCGGAAAGTGCCGTGCACACGTTTTGCCATGCAATCCCGGATGCCTGGTATCAGATGGGCGTTATCCTTGCCGCCACTGATAGTCTGAACTGGCTGTCCGGCATCGTCGGCAAAACCCCTGCGGAACTGACGTCCGAGTTGGGCGAAACCATTGGCGACCCCGGAACGTTGCATTTTCTGCCCTACCTGTCGGGCGAACGCACCCCGCATAACGACAGCGCCATTCGCGGTGCTTTCACCGGTTTGGACATCGCCACCGGCCGCGCCGACATAACCCGCGCGGTTCTGGAAGGCGTCAGTTTCGCGTTGCGCGATAATCTTGAGGCGCTGAAATCCACCGGCGCCAACCTGACCCGGGTTTTGGCCATCGGCGGCGGCGCCCAGTCGCGCTATTGGGTTGAGCTGATCGCCACGGTGCTGAAGCTGCCGGTAGATTTGCCTGAACAGGGCGAATTTGGCGCCGCATTGGGGGCTGCCCGCCTTGCCATCTGTGGCGTTACCGGGGCCAGCCCGGCGGATGTCATGACCAAACCAGCCATCGCACAAACCATTCACCCACGCGCGGATCTGATCGACGCCTATGACACATCTTACCGCAAATTTGCGGCCCTTTATCCAGCATTGAAAGCCACAACATGACATCGTTTTTCCAAGGCATTGACCCGATCAAATACGAAGGCCCCGACAGCACCAATCCGCTGGCCTATCACCATTATAACCCCGACGAGATCGTCATGGGCAAACGCATGGAGGACCATTTGCGGTTCGCCGTCGCCTATTGGCATTCGTTTGCCTGGGAAGGTGGCGATCCCTTTGGAATGAGCACGTTTGAACGCCCCTGGCTGCCGCAGGACAACATGGCGCGCGCCAAAATCAAGGCCGACGCGGCGTTTGAGATGTTCGATATTCTGGGGCAGCCGTATTATTGCTGGCACGACGCTGACATCCGCCCCGAAGGCGCGAATTTTGCGGAATCCCTGCGTAACCTTGAGGAAATCACCGATTATTTCGGCGAGAAAATGGCCACCCGCAAAGTTAAGCTGCTGTGGGGCACCGCCAATATGTTTAGCCATCGTCGCTGGATGGGGGGCGCGTCGACCAACCCTGACCCGGATGTGTTTGCCTATTCCGCCGCGACGGTGAAAACCTGCATGGACGCGACATTGAAGCTCGACGGGCAGAACTATGTGCTTTGGGGGGGCCGCGAAGGCTATGAAACGCTGCTCAATACCGACATGGGCCGCGAGCTGGACAATATGGGCCGGTTCCTCAACATGGTTGTCGATTACAAACATAAGATCGGGTTTAAGGGCCAAATTTTGGTTGAACCGAAACCACAGGAACCGTCCAAGCATCAGTATGATTATGACGCAGCAACCTGCTTTGGCTTTCTGCAGAAATACGGGCTTGAGAATGAGATCAAACTGAACCTCGAACAAGGTCATGCTATTTTGGCCGGCCACAGCTTTGAACATGAACTGGCAACGGCCATTGCGCTGGGCGTGCTGGGATCTATCGACATGAACCGCAATGATTACCAATCTGGCTGGGACACCGACCAGTTCCCTAATAATGTTCCCGAAGTTGCGCTGGCCTATTACCACATCCTCAAGGCTGGTGGCCTTGGCAAAGGCGGCACCAATTTTGATGCCAAACTGCGCCGCCAATCGCTTGACCCGATTGATCTGATTGCCGGGCATGTGGGCGGCATGGATGTTTGTGCGCGTGGCCTCAAGGCGGCCGCCGCGATGATTGAGGATGGCGGGTTGGATGATGCGCTAACCGTACGGTATTCTGGCTGGGATACCAAAGGCGCGCAGCAGATGTTGGACAGTGATCTGGATACAATCTTTGCCAGCGTTCTTGCGGGCGACGTTGCGCCACAACCGCAGTCGGGCCGCCAGGAAAGGCTGGAAAACTACGTAAACCGTTTTGTCTGACGACATCTCGCCTACGCAGATCAAACGGCATGTGTTGTCAGATGGCGATGTCTCTGTCGCCATCCTAAGCCTTGGCTGCATCACTCAGGACTGGCGCGTGCCTTTGAATGGTGCCCGTATTCCCGTGGTTCTGGGGTATGAAACCCCTGTGGATTACCTGAACAACCCGACCTTTCTGGGTAGCATCGTCGGGCGCGTAGCGAACCGGATTTCCGGCGCGTCCTTTGCCATCGGGGACGCGCAGTTTAGGCTACAAATGAACGAAGCCCCCAACCATCTGCATGGCGGCGCGCATGGGCTATGTACCCGCAATTGGGCACTGCAGGCAGACGGAGCGCGGGCCGTGCGATTACATCTGGTGTCGCCAGAAGGCGATCAGGGATATCCGGGGCGAGTAGAGTTTGAGGTGACGATATCGTTGTCTGGCTATACGCTGACCTATGATATGGTGGCGCGCAGTGATCGGGTGACGCCGATCAATCTGGCGCAGCATTCGTATTATAATCTGACGGGGCAGGGGACCATTTTGGAGCATTCTGTGCAGATCAACGCCGAACATTATACCCCGGTTGACAGGGGCGGAATTCCAACCGGAGAAATTGCCGCGTTGGCCGGGCTTGATTGCGATTTAAGGACGGTAAAAACCGTTGAACAGGCCGGGCGGAATCTGGATAGGAATTTTGTGTTGTCCAAAGGGGCTGCGGCCCAAGTTGCGGCCCGTGTTACAGCACCAAACGGAATGATGCTTGAAATGACCACCGATCAGCCCTGTTTACAGTTTTTTACCGGCGCCAATCAAAGCCGCGGCGCGCGCCCATTGGCGGGGCAGGAACATGTGCAATATTCCGGCCTCTGTCTTGAGCCGCAACACTACATCAATGCGGTAAACGTGGATGCGTTTCCGTCGATTTTGATCTCAGCTGACCGTCCTTACCGGCAAATAACACAGGTGCGTATTTCACCAGAGGCCGTGTTGTGAAGCGCCTGTTTGCGATATTGGCGCTATGCCTGCCGTCATTCGGCGTCGCTGGTGATTTGCCTGTTCCGAATGCGGTTTTCCCGCCAGTGAACGCGGATGAGGCCCGTCTTGGGCAAATGTTGTTCTTTGACCCGATCCTGAGCGGCAGTAAAACAGTGTCCTGCGCCACCTGTCACCATCCGCGATTTGCGACCAGCGATGGTTTGTCATTGGGGATCGGCGATGGCGGATCGGGCCTTGGTCCGGACCGGGTGGTTGGGGATAAAAACCTGCCAGAGCAACGCATACCGCGCAATTCTCCGGCGCTGTTCAATTTGGGCGCCACCGAGTTCATCAGCTTTTTCCACGATGGCCGGTTGCAGGGCGATGTTAACCGCCCTTCGGGGATACGCACGCCTTTGGGGCAGGATATGGCGCAGGGGTTTGCCTCGGCTTTATCAGCACAGGCGATGTTTCCGGTGCTGTCGGGGGATGAGATGGCGGGGCATTATTCCGAAAGCGACGTGGCACAGGCGGTACGGCAGGGATTTATGACCGGACCAGACGGGGTCTGGTCGATCCTGACGGCGCGGGTTGAAGGAACTCCGGCCTATCGCGCCGCATTTAACGATGTGATCGGCGATCGGAAAATCGCGTTTACCGATATTTCCGACATGATGGCGGCCTTTATTGCCAGTGAGTGGCGCGCGGATAACAGTGCGTTTGATACCTATTTACGCGATGGTGTTGCGCTGCCTGAAGCTGCGATGAAGGGCATGGCGCTGTTTTATGGCAAGGCCGGATGTTCCGGCTGTCATTCCGGGGTTTTCCAAACAGATCATGGGTTTCACGCCATTGCCATGCCGCAAATCGGCCCCGGCAAAGCCGCCCGATTTGAGAGCCATAACCGCGATACGGGCCGCATGCGGGTGACTGGCGATATGGCGGATGCCTATCGGTTCCGCACGCCGTCGCTGCGCAATATTGTACACACCGCGCCCTATGGGCATGCGGGGGCGTACACCACGTTAGAGGGGGTTATTCGCCACCATCTTGATCCGGGTGCGAGTCTGCGTGCCTATGATCCGGGGCAGGCGGTGTTGCCGGACCTTCCGGGGGCGGATGATTTCAAAGTGTTAGCGCAGGCGGATGAGGTTGCGGCCATTGCGGCGGCCAATGAATTGGCGTCGATGTCTTTGTCCGATGCTGAGGTTGGCCAATTACTGGCGTTTATGCAGGCGTTGACGGACGAGCAGAGCCTGTTGGGGCGGATGGGGATTCCGGATCGTGTTCCCAGTGGATTGGTTGTGGACCGTTAGGTTTAGGAAGTTTTTGCCTCCGGCGGGGATATTTTTGGAAAATAGAAAAGGCTAGCGGTTTAGGGTAAGGTGTTGATTGGCTGTGGCTTTGGTCCAATTTGCGGTTGTTCCGTCTGGCCAGATCACGCGAATTTTGATGTCTGTGGTCGTGCCTAATCCGAAATGTTCCGGATCAGCGGTGTCGCCGGAATGGCCGCCGCCAACGGTGATTTCACGAGTGTGGATTTGGCGGCCGTCGTCCAGCTCGATCCAGGCACCGATGGCGTTCATATTCGGCGGGGGTTGGGACAGGGTGATGGTCAGCCAATGGCCGGTGTCGGGCGTTATGTTTTGATAGATTTCCAGTGGGGCGCGGCGGTTGTTCACCGCGATGTCCAGCAACCCGTCGTTGTTCAAATCCATCAGAACGGCGCCCCGGCCCCGATGCACGCTGGCCAATCCGGCGTCGCCACCTACTTCGGCAAACGACCCGTCAGGATTTTGCATCAGCAGGTTGTTGGGGTCGTCCATGGCGCTTTCTGGCATTTGTTCTACATTGCCTTTGGTGATGAAAATATCGTCGCGCCCGTCGTTCTGCACATCGCCAAACGCGATGTGCCAACCGGTTGAGGGCCGCCCGTCGCCACCCAGATAGGGACGCTGTGCGGCGGTGCCCAATGCAAAGGGAACGTCTTCGAAATGAGGGGTTTCTGCGCCATTGCTCAGCCGTTGCAGACGCTGGTCACCCATTGAGGACATGAAAACCTCGGGCAGGCCATCGTGATCCAGATCGCGGCTGGCGATGCCCATGCCCCAAAGCCGGTGATCCTGCCAGCCGTCTTTGGTGTCGTAAAGTCGTGGCGTGGCTTCCATCGCCCAGAGCTGTTCCTGTCCTTGGTCTACGTAATAATGCCGGTCATTGCTGACGCGCAGATCGGCGCGGCCCTTGCGACCCCAATCGCTGAACAACATGGAAAGCGGGCAATATCCTGGGGTCAATTGTTGCGGATCAGCGTAGTGATCGCCGTCTGGACGGTAGAGGTCATTGACGTCGCAGGCGCGGAACGGGCCTTTGGGGTTGGTGCGGTCGACATAGTTGCCAAAGGCCAATGTGGGAAGGGTTTGACCGGTCTCCCATGTGGCTGAAAACGCTGTGGTCCAGCGGTTGGGTGAGGCGAAATTCAAGGTTTCAAACGGGGCAAAGGCGCAATCGGGGCCGCCGCGCAGCAGCAGGTTTTCCCCCGCGCGCAAGATCACCAGATCAAGGTGTCCGTCGCTGTTGATGTCCAGCGGGTAGGCGCCGTTGACGGCGGTCAGTTTCAGGGCTGGCGGAGTTTCCCCGACAAAGTGAACCATGTCCGGCGTCGAGCGGTTGCGCAGTAATATGGATGCGGTGCTGCCCCCGGCTGCGAACAATTCGGGCAGGGTGTCGCCGTCACAATCAAAGGCGGCCAGACCACCGCCGACGAAATGCTCCCAGCCGCCGGAATAGGTATGGGCAGGCGCGTCAACCGGGCGGAACAGAGGGTCAGCCGCTGCAGGCAGCGCAAGAGACAGGAGAAGCGGCAGGAAAAGGTTATGCCGCATGTTCGTTCAATCCGGACAAAGCGATTTCTGATACATTATCAAGAGCATAGGCCGCAGCCCCCCGCGCCCACATCAGGTTGCCCCATTTGTGAATGACGACTTCGGGGGGGGCTTTGTCGATCTGAACGATAGATTTGCGCATTTCTGCAATCACCGCATCGGCGAATAAATGGTCAAATTGCATCTGCTCGCCTGCCAGAATAATCAACTGCGGATCAAAGATGTTGACCAGATTGGCCAGCCCCAAGGCAAACATCCGACCGGCGCGATTAACAATGCTTTTGGCGGTGGCTTCTCCGGCTTTGGCACTGCTAAGCAACGCCTCGATCCGTTTGCCGGGGTCCGCCGTGGGGTCGGCTCCGGGTACGGTCATGGCTTCGCGCAGCAGCGCGTAATCGGCGACATAGGCCTCAAGACAGCCACGCTGCCCACACCGACATAATGCGCCGTCCAGATGCACCTTGGTATGGCCAAATTCAGCACCGCAACCGCGCGTGCCCCGGTACAGTTCGTTGCCGATAACCAGCCCCATGCCAACGCCGCTTTCGATGGTGACGACGATGAAATCGGAATGCTCTTGTCCGAGGCCAAAGGCCTGTTCGGCGACGGCAACCAGATTGGCATCATTGTCAATAAAGGCAGGCAGACCCAGCGTCTGGGTCAACATCTTGCCAAATTCAACATTGCGTTGATTCAGCGAGGGCGACCAATAGACAAAGCTGCGCGGGGCATCGACAATCCCGGCGATGCCAACGCCAACACCAGAGATATCACACTTGGAAAAGCCCGCCGATTGCGCCAGCTGATCGACAGCATCGGTAAGGGCATGCGCCAGGTCCTGGGCGTCAAACACGGCGCGGCCCAGTTCGGTTTCCAGAGTGTCGATTTGGGTGCCGGCAAAGTCCAACAGAACAAGCGACAGTCGCTGGTTTGAGATTTTCGCCCCCACCACAAGATGCGACGCACCGCGAATGATAAGGTCGACGCGGGGCCGCCCGCGACGCCCGTCTGGTTCGGTCGATTCCCTTGGGACTTCGCTGATCAACCCGTTTTGCAAGAGCTCGGCGGTGATCGTTGTCACTGTCGCACGGCTGATTCCGGTGGCATCCGACAGCTCAATTCGCGGAATGGGGCCGGTGCGGCGGATCTGTTCAAGTAACTTTCGACGGCCATTTTCTCGTTGTGTGTCAGACATTTACACCTGTTCTCTCTGGGCCATGTGGCCGATTGTCAACGCCATATTCATAGGGAACGAGACCCATATACATGGCGGTCAGGGAAGAGTTTTGTCCAGCCTATCCGATTTAATTTGATTTTCAAATTAAAATAGACCACCATCGCCGAACCTGCTTGGAGGAGCTCGTGATTCCGCTTGGCACAATAAGATTTGAAGGGAGAGAATATGAAACTATTTACAACAGCAGCAGCGATCATCACCGGGGTTGTCATGGGCACAACCGCGATGGCTGCGGATATTGTCGTTGGCGTGAGCTGGTCGAATTTCCAGGAAGAACGCTGGAAAACAGACGAAGCCGCCATTAAAGCCGAATTGGCCAACCTTGGCGCCACATACATCTCGGCTGACGCGCAAAGCTCGTCGTCCAAGCAATTGTCAGACGTTGAAAGCCTGATCGCTCAGGGTGCAACTGCACTGATCATTCTGGCCCAAGACGCCCAAGCTATTGGCCCCGCCATTCAGGCCGCCGCTGACGAAGGTGTTCCGGTTGTTGGCTATGACCGCCTGATCGAAGACAGCCGCGCATTCTATCTGACATTTGACAACGTCGAAGTTGGCCGCATGCAGGCGCGTGCGGTTCTGGCAGCAGCCCCATCGGGCCGTTATGTCATGATCAAAGGCTCTCCAACCGATCCAAACGCAGACTTTCTGCGCGGTGGACAGCAGGAAATCATTCAGGCCGCTATCAACGCCGGTGACATCACCATCGTTGGCGAAGCCTATACCGATGGCTGGTTGCCTGCCAACGCGCAGCGCAACATGGAGCAGATCCTGACATCAACCGACAACGGTGTTGATGCGGTTATCGCCTCGAATGATGGCACCGCCGGCGGTGTTGTTGCAGCTCTTAGCGCCCAAGGTATGGACGGTATCCCGGTTTCGGGTCAGGACGGCGATCACGCTGCGCTGAACCGTGTAGCCAAAGGCACTCAGACTGTATCTGTCTGGAAAGACGCCCGCGCATTGGGTAAAGAAGCGGCCAAAATCGCCGTTTCGCTGGCCAAAGGCACCCAGATGATGGGCGTCATGGACTCGGTTTCCTGGACATCCCCAGCTGGAACAGAAATGAACGCCATTTTCCTGAAGCCAGTTCCGGTAACACAGGACAACCTGAGCGACGTTGTTGATGCACAGTGGATCACAAAAGAAGCATTGTGCCAGGGCGTGACCAGCGGTCCGGCTCCTTGTAACTAAGATCTGGTAACTAAGTCAGCGTTTCACGCTTACTTTGCCAAAACGCTCTGTCCCGGCGCATGATGTCGGGACAGAGTTTACATAACTGACAGGACGCGTCATGGCACATCAAGATACAGATTTGCCTCCGGTCCGAAATCGTAACCTCTTTCAGACACTTGATTTGGACGTTCGGCTGTTGGGCATGATTGCTGCCTTTGTCTTGCTGTGCGTCGGGTTTGATCTGTTAACAGGCGGACGGTTTCTGACTCCGAGGAATATATTCAACCTGACCATTCAGACGGTCTCGGTTGCGATAATGGCCACCGGTATGGTGTTTGTCATTGTTACGCGCCACATCGATCTGTCGGTCGGAGCCCTATTGGCCACCTGTTCGGCGGTTATGGCGATGACACAAACTCAGGTGTTGCCGCAGATGCTGGGGATGGAACTGGGCGATCCATTGATCCCCTGGATCACCATCACAGCAGGTCTTATTGTCGGCACGTTGATTGGTGGTTTTCAGGGTTTTTTAATTGGCTACCTGACAATTCCAGCCTTTATTGTCACGCTCGGCGGGTTTCTGGTTTGGCGCAATGTGGCCTGGTATATGACCAGTGGTCGGACCATTGGCCCGCTTGACCCGGTTTTCCTGAAATTTGGCGGTATCAATGGCACATTGGGCGCCACCGGATCATGGATTTTCGCCGCCGTGGCTGTGGTTGCTGCTCTGTACGGGCTATACGCCGGACGTCGCAACAAACAGAAACATGGCTTCCCGGTGAAACCCATGTGGGCCGAAGCCGCCATGGGAGCCATTATTTCCGGCGCGATCATTGGGTTTGTTGCAATCCTGACCGCCTATGAGGTTCCGATTCGCAAGCTTAAGCGTATGTTTGAGGCCAATGGCGAAGTGATGCCCGAAGGCTATACCCTGTCCTATGGCATTCCGATTTCGGTGCTATTGTTGATTTTCATTGCCATCAGCATGACCCTTATGGCGCGCAAAACCCGCTTTGGCCGATATATCTTTGCCACCGGCGGCAACCCGGATGCGACCGAATTGGCTGGCATCAACACCCGTTGGCTGACCGTTAAAATATTCGCCATGATGGGCGCGCTTTGTGCCATCTCGGCGGTGGTTGCATCGGCGCGTTTGACCAACCACACCAATGACATTGGCACGCTGGACGAGTTGCGCGTGATTGCGGCGGCGGTGATTGGCGGCACGGCTTTGGCGGGCGGCGTTGGCACCATTCATGGCGCTATATTGGGCGCGTTGATCATGCAGTCACTGCAATCAGGTATGGCAATGGTCGGCGTTGATGCGCCGCTTCAGAATATGGTTGTAGGATCGGTTCTGGTTCTGGCCGTCTTTATCGACATTATTTATCGTAAGAAAACGGGGGCAAAGTGATGACTACTCCTTTGGTAGATATGCGTGACATCTGCATTTCGTTTGGCGGTGTACACGCGGTGGATCATGTCAGTATTGATTTGTATCCGGGCGAAGTTGTTGGTTTGCTGGGGCATAATGGTGCTGGCAAATCGACCCTGATCAAGATCCTGTCTGGCGCCTATCAGGCCGATAGTGGTGACATCATGATCAGTGGGGAGCGGGCCGACATCACCAACCCTCGCGATGCGCGGTCCTATAAGATCGAAACGATTTATCAGACGCTGGCGCTGGCGGACAATCTGGATGCCTCGTCCAACCTGTTTCTGGGGCGCGAGATGGTGACCCGGTTTGGCCTCGTCGATGATGACGCGATGGAGGCCGAAACCCGCAAGATCATGAAGCGGCTTAACCCGAACTTTCAGAAATTCGGCGATCCGGTGTCGGCGTTGTCTGGCGGGCAACGTCAATCCGTGGCCATTGCGCGGGCGGTGTATTTCGATGCGCGCATCCTGATTATGGATGAACCGATGGCGGCCCTTGGCCCGCATGAAACCCAGATGGTGGCCGAGCTGATCAAACAGCTCAAAGCCGATGGCATTGGCATTTTCCTGATCAGCCACGATATCCACGACATTATGGAACTTTGTGATCGGGCCAGTGTGATGAAAAACGGCAAACTTGTCGGCACGGTCAAGGTTGAGGACGTGACGGATGATGACTTGCTTAGCATGATTATTCTGGGCAAACAGCCCGAGGCTAAATCAGCCTAAGCGGTAAGCGTGTCAAGGAGTGCCAATGACCATACTGGTTGCAGATGTAGGGGGAACGAACAGCCGTTTGGCGTTGGTTGATGCCGGTGCTGAAGGTGCCGCGCCGCAATCGATCATGCGCTATACCAACACAGAGTTCGCCTCGTTCTACGACATTCTCAGACGCTATATTGGCGCGCGTGATCCTGGCACCCTCACAGGTGTTTGCGTGGCGATCGCCGGGCCGGTAACGTCGACACGGGCGCAGCTGACCAATCTGAACTGGCAGTTCGATACTGGCGAGATTGCCACAACTTTACTCTGTTGCGGGCCCGTGCGTTTGGTCAATGACATTGTGGCGCTGGGTCATGCATTGTCTGGGCTTGGGGGCGACCATTTATCGGTGATCAAACCCTCGAGTGCCAGCCCGCTGAACAATCAGGCGCTGGTGGTCGGGATCGGCACCGGGTTCAACGTATGTCTGGTCAAAGATGCCGGAGCGGACCGCGCACCTTTAGTGGTCGAGGCCGAATTGGGCCACGCCAGCCTCCCCCAAAGCGTCTGGGCCATTCTGCACAATGAGGTTGGTGATGCCGCCGCGCAGATCGTTGCCAACGAAGATTTATTCTCGGGGCGGGGTCTGTCGCGGCTCTATGGATTTGTCTCGGGCGACGGAAATTTGCCGGGGGCTGAAATTGTTGCGGACTATGGCACCAAAGCAAATGCAACGCGCACGGTTGATCTGGCGGCGCAATTGCTGGGTATTTTTGCCCGCGAGTTGGTGTTTCAATATTTGCCCCTCAGCGGAATCCATTTTGCCGGTGGTGCTGCGCGGGGTATCCTTGGAACCGATGCGCGGGCGGGTTTCCTGGCGGCGTTTGATGGGTCGGGTCCGTTTTCTGATCTGATCGGACAGGTGCCGGTCAAAGTCATCACAGATGATGCCGCCGCGTTAGTGGGCGCGGCGCGATACGCGCGTAGCAGTTGATATAAAAGGGTTTCACCATGTCAGATAATTTGTTTCGCTGGGGTATCATTTCCACAGCCAAGATCGGGCGCGAACAGGTTCTGCCCGCCATCGCCCAATCTGAAAGTGGTGTGATCCACGCCATTGCCAGCCGCAACGGCGCCCGCGCGGCGGCCGAGGCCGCGCGCTGGTCAGCGGCGAAAGCCTATGACAACTATAACGCATTGCTGGCGGACCCGGATGTGGACGGCGTCTATATCCCGTTGCCCACTTCACAGCATACCGAATGGGCGATCCGGGCGGCCAATGCAGGCAAACATGTGCTCTGCGAAAAGCCAATTGCCCTAAAAGCCAGCGATATCGAAAGGATCATAAAGGCCCGCGATACCAATGATGTGGTGCTGTCCGAGGCGTTTATGGTTTGGTACCACCCGCAATGGCACAAGGTCCGCGATCTGATTTCATCCGGCGCCATTGGCACATTGCGCCATGTCACCGGTGCGTTTTCCTATCATCTGCTGGACGCCGAAAATATGCGCAACCGGCCCGAACTGGGCGGCGGGGCGTTGCCCGATATTGGGGTTTATCCGATTGTCACAACCTTGATGGCAACGGGGGGCACAGCGGGCGACGTGCGTGCGCAGGTGGTCTATTCGCCCGAATTTGGCACCGATATTTACGCCAAGGCCGATATTGCCTTTGACGGGTTCAACCTGACCTTTCATGTGGCGACGCAGATGGCACAACACCAGTCGATGCGGTTTTTTGGCGACAAGGGATGGATCGACGTGAACGCGCCGTTCAATGCCGGGCTGTACGGCATGTCCGAGGTGACTTTGCACAATCAAAGCAACCAAGAGGAACAGGTGTTCCGGTTTTCAGGAAGCCAGCAATACCTGTCGCAGGTCGACGCCTTTGATGCCGCCTGTTCGGGCGACCGTTCGGGCGTGTTCCCGCTGGAAAAATCACGCGAAGTCCAGCAGATCATTGATGCGATCTATGCCGCGGGTGGGCCGCGGCCTTAAACCGTCGCTATCGCCCAATTGCATAGGCCTGCATCAACCGTGCTGACGCCGATCCGTGCAACATTCCGTTCGGATCGCGACTGGCCGAGGTCAACCGTCCGACCGACCACGGCTCTGGGACGTTGACGATATGGCCCCGGGCGCGCAGATCGGCGATGATAGCCTCACCAAAGCCCGGCTCTACCGTCAGATGGCCGGGCTGTACGTCATGTGGATAAAATGACGATTGGAAATGCGTGCTGTGAAACAGCGGCGTGTCCATCGCCTGTTGCAGCTCCATACCGCCGTGGATCAGCCGCAAAAGATAGATCAGTTGCCACTGGTCCTGCTGATCACCCCCGGGTGTTCCAAAGCATAAATGCCCACCATCAGGACGTCGTGCCATTGATGGCGACAGGGTTGTACGCGGTCGCCGACCGGGCGCCAGCGAGGTCGGCAGCCCTTCGTCCAGCCAGAACATCTGGGCGCGTGAATTTAGCGCCATGCCAAGACCCGGAACCACTGGCGAGGATTGCAGCCAGCCACCAGACGGCGTCGCCGTCACCATGTTGCCCCAGCGATCGATCACGTCCAGATGCACGGTATCGCCACGCTTTTCGTGCAGATGTGCCATTGTTGGCTCGCCCAATCCGACGCCATCGGGCACGATATAATTGCTTGCGGCCCGTTCGATTGCCGCGTCGGCCCAATGCTCGTATCCGGCGATGCGTCCGGGGCGTTGCTCAAACGACGCAGTGCCCGAAATCAGCGCCGCGCGGCTGGCACCGTAATCGGCCGACAATAGGGTTTCGATGGGGATGTCGGTATCGGTGGGGTCGCCGTAATAGGCTTCGCGGTCGGCAAAACTAAGCTTGAGGGTTTCAGCCACGGTATGAATGAAATCTGCACCCTGCACATCCATTGATGCCATATCAAAATTGGACAGGGTCATCAGCCCCTGCAAAAACGTCGGCCCTTGTGACCAAAGTCCGGGTTTATAGACCGTCCAGCCGTGGTAATCGACACTTAGCGGCGCATCATAGCTGGCCTGCCAACTGGCCATGTCTTGCCCCGTCAAAACACCTTTGCGCCGCTCGCCAGTGGCGTCCATAACACAGGCATCGCGCAGATAGCTGTCGATGGCTTCGGCAACAAAGCCTTGGTAAAATGCGGCCCGGGCGGCATCAATCTGCGCCTCGCGACCTTCAACTTGCTCGGCCTCGTCCAGAATGCGCGTCCATGTATCGGCCAAAACCGGATTGCAGAACAAATCGCCAGCTTTTGGCAACTGCCCCCCCGGCACCCATGTGTCATACGAGGTTGGCCATTGCGTGCGGAAAAATTCGGCCTGCCCATCGATGGTGTTGGTGACGCGCTGCAAAATCGGATGACCGGCGCGGGCGTAGTGGATTGCAGGTTCAAGCACATCGCGCACCGTCATGCTGCCGTGATCGCGCAGCATTAGCATCCAGGCATCAAACGCGCCGGGAATGACAGTGGCCAGCAGGCCAGAGCCGGGGATCAATTCCAATCCTTGGGAGCGGTAATGCGCAATCGTGGCGGCAGCCGGGGCAGTGCCCTGACCGCAGATCACCGTGGGTGCGTCGTCACCAGCGGGCTGGATCAACGCCGGGAGATCGCCCAAAGGGCCGTTCAGATGCGGTTCGACCACGTTTAGCACAAAGCCCATCGACACAGCCGCATCAAAGGCATTACCGCCCTTTTCCAGCAGGCCCATCCCCACGGCCGAGGCGATCCAGTGGGTAGAGGTGGCAATGCCAAACGTGCCGGTGATCTCGGGGCGGGTGGTAAACGTCATGCGCGGATTCCTGTGCCTAAACAATTGCTGGGCAATGATTGGCGCAGGTTGACCGGGATGGCAACGACCTGTCTGAATTAGCCGCCTGTGCCCTAATAATCGCGTTCAAAAAACAGGCCCAGACCGCTGGTGCCGGTGCTGTCGACCGAGCCTTTGACTGTCAGGTTGCTTGTCACATCAAGGTTAATGTTCAACTCGGTCTCGCCTTTGGTGTTGACCGAAATGTCGGTGTACACATTGTCTGACACATAGGCCCCGGCGCCGACCTGGGCATTGCCGTCTTCGTCTTGGGTCAGATCGACGGTATCCACACCCAGAGAATCGCGGATTTTACCGGATGTTTTACCGCCACCGCCGCCACGCAGCTGTGCCAATGAGGTGGCAAGCTGGGCAATTTTGAACGGTGACAGAGTCGAGAATTGATTGCCAAAGATCAACATTGCCAGCGCCTCTTCGGGGGGGCGATCAGGGTCGGATGTAACGTTGATTTCGGGGCTGGTCAGCGGCCCGATGATTTCAAGTGAGGCGGTCCCGTCCGATGTTGTTGTGCTGGCCGCAAATTCGATAAACGGCTCGAGCTGGCCCTGCAAGGTCACCAAGCCTTTGGTTAGGTTCAGGCGCCTGCCGAATATGTCCAGATTACCGCGGATCAGCATGATCTGCCCGGCAGGTTCCACGTTTTCGGTGGTGCCGCGAATGTGGATGCTGCCACCCAATTCGGCCTGCACACCCCGGCCACGCACGAATATCCGGTTGGTGGCGTTCAGGATGATATCCAGACCAATAACCGGCCCGCTATCGTCTTTTTCGGTTTGGATAAGACCGGCACGCGACAGGGTTTGGTAGACGGCGGCAGGCTCATGCACATGCGCCATATCGGGGATCGGTGCCGCACTTGCCGCGCCGCTGGCAGCGGCAATATTGACTTCGGTTTCGCCAAAGTCGATCTGGCCGGTCAGTTTGCCGTTGCCGGTCAACGGGCCGGAATAGACCAACTGGCCGTTTGCCGAGGATTCATAGCTGATGTTGTCGGTCAGCACGAGGTCGTTCAAAAGCACGGTCAAGGTGCCATTATAGGGTGCGGTCAGGGTCACCGGGCCATTGACGGAAAAGTCGCCGCCGGTGCGCAAGGCCCCGTTCATGGTCAATAGCGCCGATCCGTTGTTCAAGTTAACGGATCCACCCAGACCGGTGATGGTGTTGGCGATTTGCGGGATGGCGACGTTGCTGCCTGAGATGTTGATGCTGCCATTTAGCGCCTCAAGGCTGGGCGTGCCCTTGAGCGCCAGATTGAACGAGGCCATACCATCGACAGATGTCGGGGCAATCATTCGGTTGACGATGCCCAGTTGCAATTCCCCGGTTGAGATCAGGTCAACCTGTTTGTCGGCTTCATCAAAGCTCCCTGATACCTGCATTGCAATTCCGGCGGGGCCTTTGGTGTCGCTGTCAATCTGCCAGACGCCATTGCTACGTTTGGCTTTGCCGGACGAGATCAGGTTGCCGGAAAAGTCGGGAAAGAACCGCTCAATTCTGCCCAACAACGCATCAAAGGTGAAATCGGCGCTGCCGTCGGTGTGATAGCTCCCGCTAAGCTTTGCCATTGATTTTTCCGAACCATCAATCTGCACAGATCCCGACCAAAGCGGCCCTTTGCGATCGACCTTACCTTGTAGGTCAATCGGGCCGGGGGCCTGTTTGACCAGCCGCCCCAGATCGTCCAAACCCGCCCGAAAGGTCAGGCTGGCGGTGTCGCCGCTGGCGACCCCATTGACCGTTGCCGTTAGTGCGGTGCTGTTCAGGCCAAAATGCCGGATCATCAGGCCGGTTTCATCGCGCGTCGCATTTAGCGCCACAGTTGAGCGCCCAACAATCAACGGGTCCAGATCGGCGATCCCGGTTTTCAGATCATGACCTAGCGCGTCAAGCTGGATGTCGAATTTACCGCCCAGAACCGAGCCGCTGCCTTTGATTTGCGCCGTAATAGCACCAGCGACAGTTTGCCCGGCCAGCCCTGAAAACCGCGATAAATCGGCGGCTTTGAGTCGCGCGAGGCCGTCCAGCGTAAAGCCGCTATTTAGCCCATCGACAGTTCCCTCAACCGAGGCAGAATAGGTGTCTCCCTGCAGGTTGAAATTGCTAAGTTTCAGTTCCGTTTCACCGTCCAGCAGGAAATCACCGTCCAGGGTGATCTGAGAGCCGATGGCGTTTTGCAGGTTTGCATCGCTTAGGCGCAACCCCTTTAGGGCGGCATTAACGGTGCCTTTGATTTTGTGAAATTCGCTGTCCAGAACGGTGCCGCTGGATTGGATTTCGGCCCGTTGCAGGGATATGTTGGGGCGCGACAGCCCAATCAGCGACAGGTTCACCCGCCAGCCATCGCTGATTGAGGCATCATACATCACCAACACGCTGGCACCGCGGATTGCGGTGCGCGGGCCGGTAAGTGGCAATACAACTTCGGCCCCGATGGGCGGCGAAATCGAACCGTTTAGCGTCAGGCTTTCGGCCTTGCCGTTGGCCGCCATCGCCATCTGGCCAGTCATGGCAAGGCTCTCGGATTTGATCCGGAACTGTTCAATCTCAAGACGGCCGTCGGGCTCAAGTTGGCCCAAAAGGTGCAACTCGGTTTCAACCCCGAAAAATGGCTGATACTCGGGGGTGACAAGGGCGCGCAGATCACCGCTTAGGTCGGTGCTGAAACTGGTAGCCTTTGGCGCGTCGTCGTCAGCACCGGGCATTGCGAGGGCTTGCAGAGTGACCTGACCCGTCAGGCGCGGCGTCGCGTCGCTTGCCAATGTGACGTCTGCGGTAAAGGCGCTGATCGGGCCTTCGCCTTTGATGGATAGCCGCATTGAGGGGCGGTCAGGGGCCTGCAGCGCGTTGGATATCAACCCGTCTGCGGCCTCTGTCAGAGACAGGTTCAGCGCCAGATGTCGGGTCGCGTTGTCAAACTTGGCGATAATCCCGGCGGCGTCGCCAGTCCGGTCCAGCCGGTTGATGGCGAGCCGGGTGTTCAGCGATCCGTCGGCCAGTTTTAGTGCTCCGGTCACGTCCAGCACCGCCGCAACGCCGACCAGATCTTTGCCCAGTTCAACCCTATCAACCTGAATCTTAGCCAGCTCAATCTCTACCGGCAGTTCGGGCAACTCAAATGGCCCTGCTTCGGCGGCGGGCAGCTTTGTTTCGCTGTCTATGGCGCCGGGGCGTCGCGAGATGATGATCTGTTTTGCCGTCAGCGCGTTGACCGAGAAACGACCGCGCAGCAATGCCAGCCGGTTCCAGTCAAGCTCGGCCTCAAGAACGGTCAGCCAGATGCCCTGGTTGTCCGCGACAGTCAGCTTTTTGATTGTTGCCTGCGAACTAAGAGCGCCCTCAAGCCCGGTAACTCTGATGAACCGACTATCGCTAGACAACGTATCCTGTAGAAAATTGCTCAGCATGCCGCCGCTGTCATCGTCGTCATCCTGCGCCAAAACAGGCAGGGCCAACAGCAACAACACCGTCAGGGCATGTGAAAGCAGCCGGATCAAAACGCCTGTCCGATGCCGACATAAAACTGCACACCGTCACCGGTTGTGCCTGATACCGGGGCGGCAATATCAAACCTGATCGGCCCAATCCCGGCCACATCATACCGCAGGCCAATCCCGGCCCCAGAGTGGCTTTCTGAGCTTGCATTAACAAAAGATCCGGCACTCACCGCGCCAAAATCATAAAACCCGACGATCGAGATCTTTTCGGTCACATGGGTTCGGATTTCTGCCGACAACGCCAGCAACGACCGGCCGCCCGATGTATTTGTGCCAACTGGAATGCCCAGCGATTCATAGGGCTGGCCCCGGACGGTTTCGGCGCCGCCGGAATAAAACAGGTATTGCGGGGTAATATTGGGCAGGCTTGCACCGCCGATTGAGCCGATTTGAATGCGCCCGGCCAGCACCACAGAGCGGCCTAAAGGAATATAACCACGGCCATCCAATTTCAGCGAAATGCCGGATGCAGACCCCGCCAACCCCAGAAACGGCGTTACCCGGGTATCCAGATAATAGCCCTTGTGGGCGTCGATTTTGTTGTCCCGATGATCAAGCTCGGCCCGTCCCAAAAGTGAGATGAGCCGGAAAGTCCGTTTGCCGTAAGCATCATTGACCTTGCTATAGCTCGGCGAAAGAGCCACCTCGGCGTAGAAATTATCGGAAAACACCCGCCGCGCGCCAATCGCAAGCAGCGCCACGTCGGCGGTATAATTGGTTTCGTCCAACCGCTCGATAGAGCCGAGATAGAACAGGTCTGAATCTGCGCCCAAAATGCCGGGTCGATCCAGCCGAAAGGCCAGCCGGGCATCTATGTCCTGGCTTGAGGAAATGTTGCTGATGCGGGCTTCGAGTTGCAGCCGTTCTGCGCCGCCCCACAGGTTGCGGTGAATCCATTTGGTGGACAGGTCAATGCCCTGATCCGATGATATTTCGATGCCAAAACTGATGCGTCGTGGTTTGTTATCAACAACATCAACCACAAAATCCAGAGTGCCATCGGGGTTGGCGGTTTTGGCCTGTTTCAGGCTGACGGATGAAAACGCTCCGGCGCGGCGCAGGCGGGTGCTGACGTTCTGCACCTTGTCGGGACTGTATTCTTCGCCGGTGGGGAACGCGGCGATGCGGGATATGGCGTCGGGGCGAACGTCGGAATTATCTGGTGCTTTTAGCACGCCAAATCGCAGTCTTGGCCCGGGGGCAAGGCGAATTTCCGCGTCCAAAACGGCCTGCTGGTGTCGGACTGTGATCTTTTGCCCGGACACATCCGCCAGCGCGTGCCCTTGGTTGCGCCATCCGGCAACCCCGGTGCGCGCCGCGTCCTGTATGAGCCCGGTCGTCGCCGTTTGATCGCGCCGATAGCCGTCAGGCAATTCGGTGCCCGGTGCCAGCGGCGTCACCGCGGCCTGACCAAAGTGAAACAGCGGGCCGGTGGCAACTGAAATGTCGATTTTGCTGATGGTCGCAGGCGGGTGCAGTGGCGGAATGCCCGCCGCTTCGCGCCCGTTGACGCGAATGTGGACGACCGGGCCAAAATAGCCTTCGTCATACAGCACCTGAACCAGGGTATGATAATCCGACAACGCGGCGGCCAATAATTCCTGTGATGTTGTCAGATTTTTCTCATCAGCGGCGAGCGATAGGGACGCATTTGTCAGCCGTTTGACGAGTTTTTCAGGGGCACCCTGGGCGGTCAGAGTTGCCTCAACCGCCGTGGCCATCATGGGGGCAAAGCCCAGAAAAGCGGCCAAAAGACCGCCCAAAAAGATCGTGCTTCGGCCTCGTAATCGCATTGCCCGCCTCAGTATTTGCCCCGGATGCTGTCTGTCGCATTGAACGTGTGTCGCACAGAAATTCGTCTGCGACATGCAGCTTGGCTGATTTATAGCATGCAATTGCAGAGGGGATATATTGGAAATTCGGTGTATTGACCGCTTTCTGGTAATATTAGCGCGTTTTTCCATACAGCTTCGTGCTGTCGGATCTCCGGTCGGCCTAACTCTGCGCGGCGCGGAACCAGCGTACAATTGCGTCGCGGTCTTCGGGGGCCATCATGGTGACATTGGCGGGCGGCATAGCGTGGGTAACCCCGGATTGCAGATAGATAAGTTTGGCATTGCGCGCGACATCGGCCTTGGTTTCCAGCAGAACGCCCTTTGGCGCCCAAAGAATGCCGTCCCAATAGGGGTCGCGGGAATGGCACATGGAGCAGTGGCCCAGAACGATTTCATGGGCTTGTTCAAAGCCTTCGGCGGACGCCATGCGCTGCTCATACGGGGTTAGAGGGCGCAATTCGGCCTCTTCTACGGGGCGGTACATGGATGCGGTGGACAGCCAGACGATGGCGATGAACAGCACTGTAGTGACCAGCCACGTCCAGTTTGGCGTGCCTTTGCCTGCGTGTTTTGAGTTGAAATAATGGCGGATGCTGACGCCCATCAGAAACACCAGGCTGGCAATGACCCAGTTGTATTCGGTGGCAAAGGCCAGCGGATAATGCGTTGACAGCATCAGGAAAATAACTGGCAAAGTCAGGTAATTGTTATGGGTCGACCGCAGTTTGGCGATCTTGCCGTATTTCGGATCAGGCGTGCGCCCTGCCTGCAAATCGGCGACAACAATGCGCTGGTTTGGCATGATGATAAAGAACACATTCGCCGTCATGATGGTGGCGGTAAACGCCCCCAGATGTAGCATCATGGCGCGGCCAGTGAAGATTTGGTTATAGCCCCAGCCCATGACGATGAGCATCACAAACAGCAGCACCATCAGCAATGTAGGGCGTTCGCCCAGTTTGGATTTGCACAGGAAATCATAGATGATCCAGCCAACGGTCAGCGAGGCCGCCGAGATCAGGATGCCCTGAAACACCGTCAGGTCGGCCTTGGCTGTATCAATCAGAAACAGTTCGGCGCCGGCCCAATAGACGATCATCATCAGCGCAGCGCCGCTGAGCCATGTTGAATAGCTCTCCCATTTGAACCAGATCAGGTGTTCGGGCATTTCGGCGGGCGCAACAAGGTATTTGCGGATGTGATAAAAGCCACCGCCGTGCACCTGCCATTCTTCGCCGTGGGCACCTGCGGGCAGGTCGGGGGATTTGCGCAGACCTAAATCCAGCGCAATGAAATAAAACGATGAGCCAATCCAAGCCATCGCGGTGATGACATGTAGCCAGCGTACAGCAAACGCGCCCCAGTCCCAGAATGCAGCCAGATCATACATGTCCAAAGTCTCCTAATTTCGCCCAGACTAGGCAAAAGCTATTTTCTTGAGTATTACCTATAATATTCTAGCTGTATCAAAAAATGCGGAACAATGTCTTATCTTGATAATATCAGAACCTTTGTGCGCGTCTATGAGTTGGGGAGCATGTCTGCGGCGGGCCGTGACATGCGCATTTCACCTGCGGTTACATCGGCGCGGATTTCCCAGCTTGAGGATCATCTGAACGTCCGGCTGTTCCAGCGGACCACGCGAAACCTGTCGGCGACTGAGCAGGGCAAGGCGTTTTACGGCGGCGCCTGTGCGGTCCTTGAGGCGGTGGATGACGCCGAGGCCAATGTTGTCAACTTAACGGATAACCCGCGCGGGTCGTTATATGTGGCAGCCCCTTTGGGGGTCGGGCGGCGGTTGGTGGCGCCTCAGGTGCCAGGGTTTTTGGCGGAATACCCGGATATTGAAGTGCGGTTGCGGCTAAGTGATCGGACGGTGGATCTGACCACCGAGGGTCTTGATATGGCATTTTTTCTGGGAGAGCCCGAAGACAGCAACCTGCGGATTCGCAAGATTGCCGATTGTCGGCGGGTGTTATGTGCATCTCCGGCCTATGTTGCCGAGCGCGGTTATCCGGTATCGGGTGCAGATTTGGTGGCGGGTAAGCACGAGTGCCTGAACCTGCGCTTTCCCGGAGCAACCGAATTTCAATGGCGGTTGATGACGCCAGATGGTCCGCAACGGTTTGCGGTTTCGGGGCGCTATGAATGTGACGATGGCGAGGTGTTGACCGATTGGGCGTTGATGGGGCAGGGGGTTGCGCTAAAACCGGTGTTTGAGGTGGCCGAGCATCTATTGGCGGGGCGGCTGGTTCCGGTGGCGGAAGAAACGCCCCCTGTGCCGGTGCAGATGGCGTGTTTGTATACGCATCGCCGTCATCAGGACCCCAAAACCCGGTTGTTTATGGATCATATGACACAGCGGGTCGGGCGGATTGTCAAAGCGGCCGAGGTTCAGGTGCGCGGGATATTGAAATGAGCCGAACCTAGAGGTTCAGCACGAGATATTTTCTTTTTCATCCTGAAAAAGGTTTGGCCTCCGGCGGGGATATTTATGGAAACTGGAAGATGTGGTGGCTTTGATGTCATCGTTGTTGGGGCTGGAATGATGGGAAGCGCGGCGGCGCGGCATCTGGCGCTTATGGGGTTGGATGTGGCGCTTATTGGGCCTGCGGAGCCCGAGCAGAAGGCGAGTCATCCCGGGGTGTTTGCCAGTCACTATGACCAAGCGAGGATCACACGGGCGCTGGATCGGGATGCGGACTGGTCGCGCTTTGCCATGCAATCGATTGCCCGGTATGGCGAGATTGAACAGGCATCGGGGCATCGGTTTTTCCATGAGGTGGGGTCATTGATGGTCGGGCCCGAGGTTGGGCCGCATAGTGGTTTTGTGCGAGATTGCGAGCAGGTTGGCACGGCGCATTCGGTTGAATTTGATCGCTATCAAGGAGCGGAATTGGCCAAGGCGTTTTCATATTTTGCGTTTCCCGAGGGAATTGTTGGTCTTTATGAGGCGAAGGGTGCGGGTTATGTGAATCCTCGCGATCATGTGCAGGCGCAGATCATGGCCGCGACGCGATCCGGGGCGAGGTTGATCCGCAGCGAAGTGATCGGTGTCGATGAAACCGGTGGTGGGGTGCGGGTGAGCTGCGCCGATGGTCAGGTTTATCACGCCGAGAAGGTTATTGTTGCCTGCGGGCCATTTTCCAAGGCCAAAGATTTACTGCCTCAGCCGATTGAGTTGATCACATTTGCCCGGACTGTCGCGTTCTTTGAGATTGACGCCGAAGAGGCCGCGCGCCTACGTCATATGCCGTCGCTGATTTATGGCTCGCCTGACGGGGCCACCGACATTTATGTGTTGCCGCCGCTGGCCTATGCAGACGGTAAACACTGGTTGAAACTGGGCGGCGGGCCGGTTGATACGGTTTTAGACAGTGTTTCGGATATCAAGGACTGGTTTCGCACAACGGGTGATCCCGCCGAGCGGGATGCGCTGGCGAATATGCTGTTAGACGTGATGCCCGATCTTAGGTTTCAGTCGATCACATCGGGCAGTTGCGTGACGTCCTATACGCCCAATGGAAAGCCGCTGATATATCCTCAATCTGAGCGGATTATTGCGCTGACGGGTGGCAATGGGACCGCGGCGAAAAGTTCGGATGAATTGGGGCGGCTGGGTGCCATAGCCGCAATTGGCGAATTAGCGGCAGAAACGCGTTACAAGACGGATTTTAAACCCGGTCTTTAGCCCCAGTCGCGCACCATTTGGGCGATAGAGCAGGCCATGGCCTGTCCGGCGTTGGTGTCTGTAGCGGCCCGGATGATGACATTTAGGCCCAGGGCGGCGGCCAGCAGAACCTCGGTTTTCTGGTCAATATTTTGTCTTTCAGCGGCGCTTTGGTCGCCCAAAGAATTTGCCAGGCCGACGCGAAATCCACTGCGCAGTATTGTCAGATATCGCGTGATCCTTTGGTTTATATCGTCGTTGATTGAGGCGAATTCGATCACCGCATTCAGCACCAAACAGCCATATTTTGAGCTTTCGGGCAGTACCGAGGCATTGGCCCGCCGTTCAAAAAACACGGCAATGCCGTGCAGATCATCGTCGATACCCTGTAGCAGCCCGGACGTTTCTAGCTGGTCCAGATAGGCGTCGAGCGTATTTAGGTACAACGCCATTTTACCGCCATAGGTGGTTTGCAACGTGAACCGGGTGATGCCGGTTTCGGCCTCAAGCTGGCGGGTGCCAAGATTGCAAAACCCGTGTTTCCAGAACATCGCCATGGCCGCATCCATCGCCGCCTGCGGTTCAATTTTTCGTGATCGGGCCATTATCGCGCACCGTATTGTTGCAATTGCTAGTCGTATGGATAGATATTATTTCTATCCATACGGATATAATGAGACCTGCACCCCTGCATAACAAGGGAAATACGCGCCGTTGGGTTCACACAACAATCAAAAGGAACATCTATATGTCATTTATCACTGCGCTTACTCTGTATGGGCTTTTGTCCCTGGTCCTGATCGGAAACGAGATATTCTATACTTACGCGACCCAAGGGTTTGGGTTTGGATTTTCGGCCAATCGTAAAACCGTTGAGAAGTCAGCGCTGGGGCTGCGCGTTCAACGAACCTATCAGAACCATGTCGAATCGGCCTCGTATGGGGTGCCGATCTTGGCGGCGGCCGCGTTCACCGGGCTGCAAGGCGCAGGGCCGGAAATGGCGGCGCTGCTGTTTGTTCTGGGGCGGACTGCATTTGCGGTGCTCTACTACACAGGTATCCGGTTTATTCGCGTCCCGGCGTTTCTGATGAGCACATTATCAACGCTGTATATTGCCTATTCGGTACTGATGGCGACGATGGCCTAGACGATGGCCTAGGGATTAACTGCCCCGGTACGTCGAATAGCTAAAGGGCGACAACAAAAGCGGTACATGATAGTGGGCCGCTTCTGACATACCAAACCGCAGCGGGATTTCATCGAGAAAACGCGGGCTTTCCGGGGGCACGCCACAGGCGTCCAGATAGGCACCGGCATGGAACACCAGCTCATAGGTGCCGATAATGAATTCATCCGCCGGTAGGATCTGTTCATCCGTGCGCCCATCGGCATTGGTATATAATGTGCGGATCTGGGTGCGGACCGATCCCTCAATCCTCACGAGATCAATGCGCAGGCCCCTGGCCGGGCATCCGCGGGCTGTGTCCAGAACATGGGTGGTAAGATAGCCGGTCATTTTATGCCTCCTATTGTTGCAAGTGGTGTGGCGCATTGCGGAAACTTTGGCAAATGCAGCATGTTTGACAGTGTATTTGGGATTATTTGATAAACCGGGCCATTGTTCTGATTTACTATGGTAAAAACAGGTAATCAAATTTGAGGCCCGATGTGAACAGATACCCGCGCGACATGATTGGTTATGGCGCCAATCCTCCTGATCCAAAATGGCCCAATGGCGCCAAAATTGCCGTCCAGATTGTGATGAACTATGAAGAGGGTGGCGAGAATAACATCCTGCATGGTGATGCCGCATCCGAGGCATTTTTGTCCGAGATCGTCGGCGCTGCGGCGTGGCCGGGCCAGCGGCATTGGAACATGGAATCAATCTATGAATACGGCGCGCGTGCTGGATTCTGGCGATTGCATCGGTTGCTAAAGGATGTGCCGATCACGGTTTACGGCGTTGCCACCGCATTGGCACGGTCGCCCGATCAGGTGGCGGCGATGAAGTCGGCAAATTGGGATATCGCCAGTCACGGGTTGAAATGGGTCGAATACAAAGATGCCAGTGATGACGTAGAACGCGCCGATCTGATTGAGGCGATTCGCCTGCACACCGAGGTTGTCGGCACGCGGCCAACCGGCTGGTACACCGGGCGCTGCTCAACAAACACCGTGCGTCTGGTGGCCGAAGAAGGCGGGTTTGACTATGTCGCCGACGTCTATTCGGATGATCTGCCGTATTGGTGCCGCTATGGGACGCGCGATCAGCTGATCGTGCCCTATACGCTGGATTGCAACGACATGCGCTTTGCGACGCCGCAGGGCTTCAATTCGGGCGATCAGTTTTATACCTATCTCAAGGATAGTTTTGACGCGCTGTATGCCGAAGGCGACGAAGGCCAGGCCAAGATGTTGTCAATCGGGCTACATTGCCGTTTGATCGGACGTCCCGGGCGGGTGATGGCGTTGAAACGGTTCCTTGAATACGCGCAGGGCCATTCTGAGGTCTGGTTTGCCACCCGTCAGCAGATTGCTGAGCATTGGGCGAATGAACACCCGCCAGTGGACGCGCCACGCCCATCACAGATGGAACGGGACGTGTTTGTTGCCAGCTATGGCGGCATCTTTGAACATTCGACATGGATCGCCGAACGCGCCTTTGATCTGGAACTTGGCGCCGCGCATGACACGGCAGGGGGCTTACACAACGCTTTGGCCCGCATGTTCCGATCGGCGTCTGAGCCGGAACGTTTGGGCGTGCTGACGGCACACCCGGATTTGGCCGGGAAACTGGCGCAGGCCAAACGGTTGACGGCGGAATCAACCGCTGAACAGGCGGATGCCGGGCTGGACGCGCTGACCGATGAAGAACGCGCCGGGTTTGTGGCGCGGAACGATGCCTATACGGAAAAGTTTGGCTTTCCGTTCATCATCGCGGTGCGCGACAATACCAAAGCGTCGATCATGGCGGCCTTTCAACGGCGCCTTGAAAACGACCGTGACACCGAATTCGCCGAGGCCTGCCGACAGGTCGAACGCATCGCCGAATTGCGTCTGCGCGAGGTGCTGCGCGCATGAGCCGGGACATTTCCATCCAGCCGATCACCGCCGCGTCGTTCGCGCCGTTCGGTGATCTGCTGGACTACGCAGGCGCGCCCGACAAGATCATCAACCAGGGACAGTGTGGGCGATACCATGACCGCGCGCAGATGGATTTCAGCGATGGCGCCGCCGGGATCAGCCTGTTCAATGCCGAACCGCGTAGCTTGCCGTTGAAACTTGAAATCCTGGAACGTCATCCTGATGGCTCACAGGCGTTCATTCCGATGGCACATGTGGGGTTTTTGGTGGTTGTTGCACCGGATGTGGACGGGATACCGGGCACGCCGCTGGCGTTTGAAACCAAACCGGGGCAGGCGATCAACTTTCATCGCGGTGTCTGGCATGGCGTTCTGACGCCGTTGCATGCGCCGGGGTTGTTTGCGGTTGTTGACCGCATTGGGGCTGGTGAAAACCTTGAGGAACATTGGCTCAAAGAGCCTTGGACGATCACGAGATAATCAAAGAGGCCAAAACGGCCCATCATACCAACCAAAGGGACGAAAAAGATGCATGACTCAGGTCTGGGAACCGCAGAACAGCTGCGCGATCCGAATTATACACCCGCCCTACACAAGGCGATTCCGCTGGGCATCCAGCATGTACTGGCGATGTTTGTGTCCAACGTTACACCGGCGATCATCGTTGCGGGCGCGGCTGGTTTCGGGTTTGGCTCGGGCTCGGCCGATTTTCCGGAACTGCTGTATTTGATCCAGATGTCGATGCTATTTGCTGGCGTTGCGACGCTGTTGCAGACCCTCACCATCGGTCCAATTGGTGCGGCACTGCCCATCGTACAGGGCACGTCATTTGCGTTTATCCCGATCATGATTCCACTGGTTGCAGGCAAAGGTGTTGACGGTCTCGCGGCGTTGTTCACGGGTGTCCTCATTGGCGGCATATTCCATGCCTTCCTTGGCACGTTCATCGGCAAAATCCGTTTCGCGCTGCCTCCACTTGTGACCGGCTTGGTCGTGACCATGATTGGTCTGGCCTTGGTCAAGGTTGGCATCCAATACGCGGCGGGTGGCGTTCCGGCCATCGGCACGCCTGAATATGGCTCGCTGCTCAACTGGTCTGCCGCCCTTGTGGTGATCTTTGTCACGCTCGGGCTGAAATTCTTTGCCCGTGGCATGCTGTCGGTCTCGGCGGTTCTTGTTGGTCTGGCGGTTGGCTATGCCTACGCATTGATGGTTGGCATGATCAGCTTTGGTGGTGATTTTGGCATCGCTGCGAGCTGGAACAAAGCCGCGATGTTCGCGCTGCCACAGCCGTTCAAATATGGCTTTGAATTCTCGGCTGCGGCGGTGATCGGCTTTTGTCTGATGGCGTTCATCTCGGCGATTGAAACGGTTGGCGACGTTTCAGGCATCACCAAAGGCGGCGCTGGGCGCGAAGCCACCGACAAGGAAATCCAGGGCGCGACCTATGCCGACGGTTTCGGCACCGCGATTGCCGGCATATTCGGCGGTTTCCCCAACACATCATTTAGCCAGAACGTTGGCCTGATCGCCATGACCGGCGTAATGAGCCGCCACGTTGTGACCATCGGTGCGATATTCCTGATCATCTGCGGGCTGATCCCAAAGGTTGGCGCAATCATCCGCACGATCCCCATCGAAGTGCTGGGCGGCGGTGTGATCGTAATGTTCGGCATGGTCGTGGCTGCGGGTATGTCGATGCTGTCTGATGTCGACTGGAACCGGCGCAATATGGTGATCTTTGCGATCTCGATATCCATCGGTCTGGGCCTGCAGTTGGAGCCCGGCGCGGTCCAGCATCTGCCTGACACCCTGCGCATTCTGATGACCAGCGGGCTGTTGCCAGCTGCGTTGATTGCCATCGTGCTGAACCTTATCCTGCCCGAAGAACTGGCCGGTGAAGCGACCGAAGAAGTATCTGGCGGCATGGCCGGACACGGTAAGGGAAGTTTGCCCAAGGGCGACTAGACCCAAAAATATTTCCAAGGGCGCGGTTGTGCCCTTGGAAACCACCGCGCAAATTGCAGAAATGGTAAGCGTGTTTAAATGACGGCTGGGCGGACAGAGTGTGCTTTCGCCGCAGGTGCGCCAATAGCCGCTTTCGTGAACTTGGCTCCTGATCGACTGTAACTCTTACCGTTCAACAAGCGGTCGTTTTTGAACGATCTGTGCAAACGCAGCGAAGGTCGGCTGAGAGCCCAATCTGACCGATGCTGCACAATGAACCAATGGCCGCAAAGGTATGAAAACGGACCTTGGCAGCGATAGTCTCCACCCAATCTGTCCTTGCTAAGCAGATCGAATGCCGCGGATTGCGGAGGCAGATTATGCTGGGCTACTTGTGAATGCCCAGCGAGTGCCGCCCCAATAGAGATCAAATCAGTCGGGCAAAAGCCCAAGAGGAATATCTTGGTAACAAACTGGCCTGATGAAACGCCTGATCGACATGGTTCCGACAGACGTCGCTCCGAAGTTGGTAGAGGCCGGATAAGGTCCACCATGAACCATCGCCTCGCTGACCTCGACGCCTGTAGGGAAGCCATTGGCCAAGATACGTCCGGCCTTACGTTCCAAAATCGGCATCAGAGATTTAGCGGCGTCTTCGTCGGAGGCATCCATTTGTAGCGTACATGTCAGCTGGCCTCGCAGTGCATGTGCCACGCTGCGCATTTGCTGTACATCGTCGGCGAGAACGATCAGACCAACCGGGCCGAAAACTTCTTCACCCAAGTCCTTATTGGTCAACCATTGTGCGGCGGTCGTTTGATAGAGGAAAGGTGTGGCATCGCGCCCATCACAAGTTGTCGTCAGTACGGCCTGAACGCCGCTGCTGGCTGCGATGCGCGATTGTCCTTTTCGAAATGCTGATGCGATCCCATCCGTCAGCATCGTTTGCGCAGCCGTCTTTTCCAGCGCTTTGGCTGCGGCTGTGGCAAACGCGTCGGCCTGATCTTTCAGGACCACAACAATACCGGGATTGGTACAAAACTGGCCCGCCCCCATCGTCAAGGAACCTGCCCACCCTGTACCAATGTCAGCCCCTCGTGCCTTAGCCGCAGCGGGAAGAATAAACATCGGGTTGATTGAGCCAAGTTCGCCAAAGAAGGGGATAGGTTCAGCTCGCCGCGCGCAAAGGTCAAACAAGGCACGGCCCCCGCCTAATGATCCTGTAAAGCCGACCGCCTTAATCAGTGAATGCTGCACCAAGGCTTGCCCGACCTCAAGATTGCCACCCTGTACCAATGAGAAAACGCCGGGGTGCATGTCACATTTGACGATTGCTGCGTGGATCGCTTCTGCGACAATCTCGCCGGTGCCGAGATGGCCTGAATGGCCTTTGACAACCACCGGACACCCCGCCGCCAAAGCAGCAGCAGTGTCGCCGCCAGCGGTCGAAAATGCGAGTGGGAAATTGGACGCGCCAAACACTGCGATAGGACCGATGGGCCGCCCAATCATTTTCAGATCTGAGCGCGGCAATGGCGCACGTTCCGGCATTGCTTCATCATGTCGGCGATCCAGGTAGTCCCCTACCAAAATGTGATCCGCAAAAAGGCGCAGCTGGCCTGTTGTGCGACCACGTTCCCCTTGCAGGCGCGCCTCTGGCAGGCCGGTCTCTTGCGTGCCTATCTCGGTGATCGCGTCGCCGCGCGCCTCAATCTCATCCGCAATTGCGTTCAAAAATGCAGCGCGGTCTTCACGCCTGGAATACCCAAATGACCAAAAAGCCTCTTCAGCGGCAGTGACGGCTTGATCTATGTGATCAGGCGTTCCGACTGAGAATTCATATGCAGAGCCATGTGCGAGTTCTGAGGTGAATTTGCTATCTCCCGCAACCCAATTTCCGGCGATCAGATGTTTGCCATGTGGTATGAATGTCATGTCTCTTGATGTCCCATTGGTGACTAATTTTAATAATTTTTTGATTGCTCAGCGGATGATCAATGCCGGAAAAACGCTGATCAGAACCACGACCACAGCGGCGATAGCCACAAAAGGCAGCGCCGATTTAAAGATCGCCCCGGCCTTTACATTTGACACGGTTGCGGCGACGTAAAGCGCGACACCTACGGGCGGTGTGACAAGGCCCAGTGTCAAGTTCAGACACAGGACAATCCCCAGATGATAAGGATCAATCCCGTAAACTGATGTTGCAACCGGCAGGACAATCGGAACGACCATAATCAGCGCAGGTATCCCATCAATCACCATTCCGACTGCCAGCATAATGAGGTTAAGCAGCAGCAAGAACATGATCGGGTTGTCAGCGATAACAACGATCCATGCCGCCAAGCTTTGCGGAATCTGGCCATAGATCAATATCCAACTAAAGACATTTGCCGTGGCCACCATAAATAGAACCAGTGCCGCGTTGGACCCTGCTGTCAGAAGCATTTGCGGGATGTCTCGTTCAACCAACTCTTTGGTTACGAACTTGCCAATCAGATATGCCATCACTATGGCGATGGCGGCAGATTCTGTCGGCGTCGCCAATCCCAGAGTAATGCTGCCGATAATTGACGCCGGAATGGCCAGCGTTATCAAGCCATCGCGCAACAATGCGATACGTTCCGGCTTTGACAATTTGGGGGCTTCGGGAAACGGATTGATAAGCCCCATGATGAATATCACGACCATGAAGCCACCGGCCATCATCAAGCCGGGAATGATGCCCGCAATGAAGAGATCGCCAATCGAGATTTGCGCCAAAACGCCATAGACAACAAACATCATTGAGGGTGGAATGACTGGAGACAAAAGTCCGGCGGCCGTTGTCGTGGCGACAGCAAAAGTCTTTGAGTATCCTTCGCGTTCCATTTCGGGAACCATTACTTTGGACATGATCGCAATTTGCGCTGTGGCTGATCCCAGGATCGAAGCCATCATCATGTTTGCCAGAATATTCACATAGACAAGGCCACCCTTCATGGTGCCAACAATCGCACGCGCCATACCAACCAACCTGATGGTGATACCGCCGCCATTCATCATTTCGCCAACGAGCATAAAGAGCGGGATCGCCAGCAACCCGTATTTACCGATGCCTGACATCAGCTGCAGTGCGTAAGAACCGATCAAGGCAGTGTTGCCCGCATCAATCAGGTAAGTAGCGGCAGAAACGGCCAAAACAATCCCAATGGGCGCCCCAACAAACAGCAATACAACAAAGACAATGGTAGTGATCATTTTGGTGTCCCTAACGTGGTTTCTGCACGTATGTCCTGAATGAGACAGGCCGCGCTGTGAACCAATAATGTGAACGCGAAAAGTGGCATCACAAGGAAGAACCACACTCGGCGCACGCCGATGGTGTTGGTGACCTCTTGGTAGATGCTGTTGTAGGTTTCTTCAAAAAAGCCCTGCAATTGAAACCCATTTCTTGCCAGGGTCAGCGGGTCAAACCAAAGCCAGGTAGCATAGGCTAGAAACAGAGCAAACAGCACATTCACGCATTGAACGAAGATCGACATGCGACGGCGGATCTTGTCGGATACCGCATCGGATACAAGCGTGACAGCAAAGTTTCGTCTTTGCGCAAACATCAGGCTGGACCCGATAAAGGCGAAGATAACCATCAAGTTGATCGCAAGCTCGTCCGCCCAATACAAAGACGAATTCAGTGCACGTGCTACGACGTTGACAACCATCAAAAGCAATACGGACGCCACCAACACCTTTAATGCGGTGGCCTCTATTCTGGTTATCTGGGCCGACAATTTGACGATAGAGTTCATAATAACTGCCTCTTGTAATCCGGATGAACCGCCTGTTTCGGAAAAACAGGCGGATCTTGCTCTTTACATCAAAGCCGCGGCTTCTTCGCGCAGACCAATGATGGATGGTGCTTTCGGCTCCCAGATACCTGCCCATTCGCTCAGGGTATCTCCAAAGAACGCGGGCTCAGCCGTTGTGACGTTCATTCCCGTGCCCTTAAGGTCATCAAGCCACTTGGGTTCAAACTCAATGTACTGACTAAAGAGCCAATCGATCTGCTCCGAAACGGTTTCCGACAACATCATCTTTTCCTCATCGCTCAGAGCGGCCCAATACCGACCCGATACGACGGCGACGACGGGGAACATCATCTGGCTTGTGGTCTTGAGGTTCGGAGCCTGATCATACAGCTTCAATTTCCAAGCCAGTTCAAGATCGATATCTGCACCATCGACCTGACCATTTGCCAAAGCGTCAAACAATCCCGGTAAAGGCACCGGAGTTGGAGCGACACCCATCAGTTCGTAAAAGTCACGCAAGGCTGCAAAGGGTGTAATCCGGTATTTACGGCCCGAAAGGTCTGCGGATGTTTGTGCCTCATCACGTGAGATCAGGTGACGCATGCCGCCTAGACCAAAACCGAGGCCTTTCATGCCCAAGCTCGAGAACTGATCAAGCATACCTGTCGCGGTGGCACCTGTCAGAAGCTTTGAGGCATGGGTGACGTCTGGCACAAGATAAGGCGCAAACAGCGCACCCATATCGTCGATCCGGTTAGAGAATTCGGCGACCGTCAGGAATCCCATCTCCAGGCCACCAGCCTGAAGCTGCTGGATCATTGTCGCTTCGTTGCCAAGCTGCCCTGATGGGAACACTTGGGTTTCGAACATCCCGCCGCTTTTTTCAGCAAGTGATGTACCAACTCGGTCCATTGTCTGGGTCCAGAAATGGCTGCCCGGTGTGATCGTGCCGATCCGCAGCGTTTTCGCCGATTGTGCCCGAACCAGCCCAGGTGTTGCCAAAGCGGCTGCAGCCAGTGTTGTTGTTTTCAAAAAAGTACGTCTTTCCATGTCTTATCCTCCCGGTTTTGTTGATAGAAATCGTTAGTGAAAGTAAGCACCGCCATCGACGACAAGCGTTTGGCCAGTCATGAATGCGGCTTCGTTTGAAGCGAGAAAAACCACTGCGCCGACAACATCTTCGGGCAGTTGATCGCGAGCGATAACGCGCGATTTCAGTGAAATTTCCTGCAGCTTCTCGATTTGATGTGAGTTTGCTTTGACCCCATCTGACATTGTGAATCCGGGGGCGACCCCGTTGACCCGAATGCCATCTGCGCCAATCTCTTTGGCCAAAGCTTTTGTCATCGCGTTGATGGCGCCTTTGCTGGCAACATAGTGCAGCAGATAGGGCACTCCTTTGAAGGGTGTCCCTGATGACATGTTCACAATCGAGCCTGCACCTTGCGCCTGCATGGTGGGTAAAACGGCAGCAGTCACCAAGGCTTGGCCCATCACATTCACATTCAGAACCTGTTGCCACTCTTCAGGCGTGATCTTGGAAAACTCGGTGAGTTTCAGCGTGGAATAAAGCCCCGCATTGTTTACCAGCGTGTCGATCCGACCAAAGGCATGCACCGCAGCTGCAGCCATCGCTTCACATGAGGCAGGGTCTGAGATGTCACAAGTCACGCCAATGGCTTTGGCACCAGTTGCCATTATCTCGGAAGCCGCCGTTTCGGCACCTGCAACATCCGCAATCACGACCGCAGCCCCGTCCCTGGCAAATCGATCCGCAATGGCGCGCCCGATACCCATTGATCCGCCCGTCACGATTACAACTTCTTGATGATCCATTGATTTTCCTCCCGAAATTTCTGGCATTGCGACTATGTCGACTGCGTCGCCCGCCTGATGTCTTCTATCGTCTGCGTGGGCGTGATCAGCTCAGGATCCACCTGTAGCTCGATCAGACTTGGCCCCTCATGGGCGCAGGCACGTTCCCACGCACCCGCAAACTGATCGGTTTTGGTCACGGTTTCACCGTGACAGCCATAGGATTGCGCGAGGGTCGCAAAATCAGGATTGACCAAATCAGTAGCACTTACGCGGCTCGGATAGTGCCGTTCCTGATGCATGCGGATTGTGCCATACATCCCATTGTTAACGACAATCACCGTCAGATTTGCATTATACTGTACGGCGGTCGCAAGTTCCTGACCGTGCATTAGAAAACAACCGTCACCGGCAAAACAGACCACTTGCCGATCAGGCATGACACGCGCCGCAGCAACAGCAGCCGGTAGCCCATATCCCATAGATCCCGAAATCGGTGCAAGCTGCGTGACATGGCGGCGATGTCTGTGAAACCGGTGCACCCAAACGGTGTAGTTTCCGGCACCGTTGGTCACGATCGCATCTTTTGCAAGCGCCCCCTCTATATGGCTCATGACCTCTGACATGGCCAAGTCACCGCGCCCCTTGGGCAAGGTCGACCAAGCACGGTAATCCCCATTGCATTCTGCAACGGTCGCCTGTCGCGTCGTCAGGTCAAAACCTGGACCTTCGTGACGTAGCAACGATGCAATGACTTCATCGGGAGACGCTGAAATCCCAAGCTGCGGTTTGTAGACACGGCCAATCTCATCTGGTTCAGGGTACACATGGATAAGATGCTGAGCGCACTTCGGAATACCAACCAACGAATATCCACTGGATTCCATTTCGCTGAAACGTGTGCCGAGCAATATCAAGACATCCGCGTTTCTGACCCGAGCAGCCAGCTTTGGGTTTATGCCGATGCCTGAATCGCCAGCATAACAGGAATGCTCGTTGTCAAAGTAGTCCTGACACCGAAAGGACGCAGCGACGGGTACGGCCCATTTTTCAGCGAATGCTTCCAAATCGAGGCGTGCCTTGTCAGACCACACACCTCCACCGACTATGATAAGCGGTGAAGTTGCGGTGCGAAGCGTTTCTAAAAGCTGGTCGGCGTCCTGCGCCGTGATCGTTGCGCGCGCGGGTTTTGCAGGCCCCAAATCCGGTACTGGAGTTGTGGCGAGTTCAGTCAGCATATCTTCGGGCAGAGCCAGCACAACGGGTCCGGGACGTCCCGACATGGCCACGTGAAAGGCACGCGACACCATTTCGGCCATACGGCCCGGACTATCAACTTCGGCCACCCATTTTGCGACCTGACCAAACATCCGGCGATAATCGATTTCTTGAAACGCTTCGCGCTCGCGCATGCCACGGGCCACTTGGCCAACAAACAGGATCATCGGTATCGCGTCCTGACGGGCAATATGCAAACCGGCCGACGCATTTGTCGCCCCCGGCCCGCGCGTCACCATGCAAATGCCGGGTCGCCCGGTTAGCTTACCGGAGGCCGCAGCCATCATCGCCGCACCACCTTCTTGGCGGCAAACCGTCAGTTTGATTTCAGGTGCATCTGTCAGGGCATCAAGCACCGACAGATAGCTTTCACCCGGAACAAGAAACGCGTGCTTCACGTCCTGCTGTCGCAGACATTCAACCAAATTTTGAGCGCCTGTCAGAGCGATATCTTGATGCGAGATGTTCACAGGGCCAGCCCGATCTCACCAAAGTTTCGATAGGATTGCGACTTGGGTTTTGCGCGGTCTTCCTCGTTCACATAGTGGATGGATGATTTTCCAAGCAGTGCCTTTGGCAGCACCATTGCACGAATGAAACGGCTTGGGATGTCCTCAACGGCTTGCAAGAAAACCGGCTCAGGCCCGCCTTCAAACCACGCGCCACCGGGGCCATAAGCGGTTGACGACCCTTCGGTATCAATCCGGACGTGGCCTTCACGAAGGCAGCGAATGCCAGGCCCCTGATGGGTATGCAGCATGGCTGTTCCGGCAGGCGGGAACGCCACGCTATCGAGCCGCAGAAAGCTTTCAGAAATCGCCAAAGCGTCAGGAACTGACCCTGACAGCTTGTGGGCAACCCTGTGCGTGGACGCCTGTTGGTCTGTGTCCGACAAATCCCAACGCCACAACGATGCGCCTTCTGGTCCTGCAACAAGCGTTACCGGCCCATCAGCAACAAGTCCGTCGTCACAAGCAATGTCCTGTCCATCGGTCGAGATTTTGCCAGCAGTCACATAAATCGCCCGCGCAACGGTATCTGAAAACGTGACCTCCTGCCCAGCCGCAATATTGTCTTCGAACAAATGAAGTTCCATCTGTAACTCTCCTTAAAACTCTATGATTTTGACTGCATAAACGGCGCGGGGATCAGCAATTTGTTTTCCTGATAGCGCACGAGCGGGCGGATTTTCTTGACGTAGGCCTGCCAGTCAGGATCGCCGACTAGCGCCTTGCGCCGCGTGGTTCGGTCCGCAAGATCAGTGTAGGACCACATGTGCACGATTTGATTTTGAGGGCCAAATTCGACCTGATAGTAACCAAGCAGGTTGCCCAGAATACGTGTCTGTACGGCAAGCCCTTCTGCTTCATAGAGCTTGAGATATGTAGGAACCTGGCCGATATGCAGGGTGTAAATGCGTTCTTCGACGATCATGCTGCTGCCCCCAAACCTGCGAGGCAGATGTATTTAAGCTCGGTCCAATCATCGATGCCATACTTTGATCCCTCACGGCCGATGCCGGATTCCTTGACGCCACCAAAGGGGGCGACTTCGGTTGAAATGAGACCGGTGTTTACGCCGACGATACCGACCTCAAGCGCGTCAGCGACGCGAAAGATCCGACCAACATCCCGGCTATAGAAATAACCGGCAAGGCCATAGGGCGTATCGTTTGCCATCGATATGGCGTCTTGTTCATCGCGGAAAGTCGAGATTGCCGCTACAGGGCCAAATAACTCTTCGTGGGCCAGATCCATTTCCGTCGAAACGCCCGTCATCACAGTTGGCTGGAAATAGGTCCCACCAGCCTTGTGTCGCTTGCCGCCCACGTGAATCTTCGCACCTTTATCGGTTGCATCAGCGACAAGGCGTTCAACCTTTTCCAATCCTCGTTCGTCGATCAGGGGGCCCATTTGCGTCGCTTGCTCAAGCCCGTGCCCAACTTGGATTTGCTGGGCGCGAGCGCTTAGGGCCGCGACGAATTTCTCGTGAATACTCTCCTGCACCAGAATGCGATTTGCGGCGATGCAGGTCTGACCGGAGTTCCGGAATTTGCAAATTTGAATACCGTCCAATGCGGCCTCAATATCGGCGTCGTCAAAGACGATGAAGGCGGCGTTGCCGCCAAGCTCTAGACTGATTTTTGTCAGATCGCCGGCGCAGTCACGCATCAGTTGCTTGCCCACGGCTGTAGATCCAGTGAACCCAATCTTTCGCACAAGCGGGCTATCGACCAGCGCCTTTCCGATTGCCGGAGCATCTTCGCGAGCGCCAGTTACAACGTTAAAGACACCGGCAGGCAGTCCGGCCATTTCGCCCAATGCGGCAACGGCTAGCGCAGATAGTGGTGTCGCTTCGGCGGGTTTCAGAACCATGCAATTGCCAGCAGCAAGCGCAGGCGCGGCTTTACGCGTGACCATGGCGACAGGAAAGTTCCATGGCGTAATGCCACCGACAACACCCAACGGATTGCGGGTCACCAAGATGCGGGCGTCGTTGCGGTGTGGCGGAATGATATCGCCATAAAGTCTTCGGCCTTCTTCGGCAAACCAACTTAAGAAACTGGCAGCATACTCAATTTCCCCAAGGGATTCAGCCATCGGCTTTCCCTGTTCAAGCGTCATGAGGCGGGCCAAATCTTCGGCATGCGCGCGCACCAATGCGGCCCATTTTTGAAGCACCAATGCCCGATCGGCAGCCGTGCGGCCGCTCCAGTCAGGGAACGCGGCTTGCGCCGCTGCAATTGCGGCGTCCGTTTCGGCCGCGGCCATGCGCGGTACTGAGGCCAATACATCGCCCGTCGCGGGGTCGGTTACGTCCAGACGCTTTTGCGAGGATGCAGCCACCCATTTGCCACCGACATAGCAGTCTGTTTTCAAAAATTCTGGCAGTTTTACCACGATGGAGTCCCCTAGCTTTCGCGTGTCGCAACACTGTTCTGTTGGAACGAAACTAAGGGATCAGATCAGGTTGGTCTTTGGCTCACCAAATCGCAATTTACCTTTTTGTCCGATTGTTTTGATGGACGGAACTATGAATGGCTATGTCGGGGCGGACACCTGGGCTTGGGGTAGCTTTCGCCGCCCTCAGGTGATATTTACCTTTTTGTCCGATCTTGTTGAGCGCGCTGCAGAAGGGAGACAGCTTGGCTGATGCACTAGGAATCGCTGTTGGCGCATTTGGGCGGGTTGCTCTTTTGTCCGCAACGGAATCCGTTCAGGATCATGCTCATTCTCAGGTTCATGCGTTGATCAAAATCTCCGGAGCAGACACAAGCTTCCTGGTTGATGGACAAACCACCCCAATGACGGATCGTCAAATGGTGTTGGTCAATCCATGGATCGTGCACTCCAATGACAGAGAGATCGGCATCGAACCCACAATCTTGTTGGCGCTCTACATAGACCCGCTGTGGTTTGGTGAGCAGGGCAATCAAATTGTAACTGGCTTCCACAAATTGCCCTTTCATCAGGTGGCAGCCGAGGTCAGTCCTGAATTGCACAGTCAAGCTCGGTACCTAGCGGATCAAATGGCCGACTTTCACACCGAAGAAGATCATTTTGACCCCTTGTTGCGCGAATTGGTCTTTTCAGTCCTTCAGTGTTCGAAAACAGATGCTATCTCGGATGTAAGTTCTCAGCGGAATTTCGCGAGCGATCCCCGCGTCCGCAAAGCAATAAAGATCTTTCGAGAAGAGCCTTCAAAAGAAATAGATCTAAGCGAAGTCGCCAAAAACGTCGGACTGTCTCGCTCGCAATTCTATTCACGGTTTCGATTGTGTACGGGACTTAGCCCTAGAACATATATCGACACGCTGTGCTGCGAACGGGCCGCCGGCCTGCTCAGTAACCCAGAGATTTCAATCGCAGAAATCTCTGAAATGCTGGGTTTTTCTGCTCAAGGTCATTTCACTCGGTTTTTTAAATCCAAAACTGGCGTATCACCGAATAATTTTCGGATGGGCCATATAGAAGTCGGCAGAGTTCTTAGATGAGATAACGTTTTACGCTGTCCCTAGCTTGCGAGCGCATACTTCCCTAGATCGTTTTCCGTGCAAGCTTGAATTTTCGCTGTCTTCTACAACCGCGATGCGCCAGAAGCAGACATCGGCGCGGACGCAGCGAATTGGTGCTTTGTCCGCATTGCCGCCACTCGCCCTCCGGTTTGGCGTTGATTTCGTGTGCAAACGCAGCGAAGGACGGCAGTGAGCCCAAAACACCTCAATCAATCGTTCGCCAACTGATTGTCTTCTCTCGCCTCAGAAACATTCCGACGCTATTGTTAGGACCATGACGATAGAACCCAGACTGGATATCATCGGTGCAGCACTTGCGGACGCAAGCCGCTCTCGTATCCTTTGTGAAATGATGGATGGACGTGCGTTCACAAACAAAGAACTGGCTTGCGCCGCTGAAATCTCCGCTCAAACTGCAAGCGTGCATCTCAAGCAGCTCCAAGCGGCGGGATTGACGTCTTCAATTCGAAGTGGCCGGTGCATCTACCACCGAATTGCCAATGAAAATGTCGCGGAAGTGCTTGAGGCTTTGGCGGGCCTTTCCCCCACGGATCACCTACATCGAGCGACGAGTCGAAAGCTGCCCGACGCGAATACTATGCGAGCCCGCAGTTGCTATAATCACATTGCGGGCAGGCTGGGCGTGTTGATCACCAACCGTCTGATCACTTTAGATGTATTAGGTATGAAGGGCGAAACCGTTGCAATCGGCACTGCCAGTGAGGTGTTCTTCAACAAATTGGAAATCGACGTTCAAAGCCTGAAACCATCTTCAAAACCCATCGTGAAGTTGTGCCTTGACTGGACAGAACGACGGCACCACATTTCTGGACCATTAGCGACAGCGCTTATGGACAAAGCCCTGCAAAAGAACTGGCTTGAACGGCGCACAGGAAGTAGAGCGCTTGTCATAACTTCACTTGGGTACGAGGTTTTAGAGCGTGATTTTGGCCTTGAACGCGACCTCATTGAAGATACTGACTACGCTTAACAGTTCGGTCATCAACGAACTGATCGATCACACAAACATTTGAAATTCAGATACTCCGAGTGCGAAACATCAGGAGATTAAAATGACACTTCCAAATCTGATCACGACACGGTTCACCCCAGAGCGCGGCTTTCGGATTACTGTTCAGATCCCCGATCAAAATGCGAAGACCGTTGTTGAGGAAATTCTAAAGCAAACCGATCTAAAGTACGGCGATTACGATAGCGTCGCATTCAAAACCGCAACAGGGGTACAGCAGTTCAGATCACTAGGAAGTGGTCGAAACACGGCCACGGAAACGGTCGTCGAAGTCCCCTGTTTGGAACTCTCGTTCTTCCTTGAGAACGACGACGCATTGCTGGCACGGGTTGTAGAAGCCATTTACGCGGCCCATCCCTATGAGGAGCCAGTTGTGTTCGTGGAAGCTTCTTTGCGCACTTTGCATATTCGAGGTTTGGATGAAGATAATCCAAATAGATTTTGGAACACTGCCCCAGCAGACTGGGTTCCCGAAGAGCATCGATCAGTCAATTCTTGAGCAAATTTGCCAAGCCATCCAACGGCAGCAATGTCCGCAGTGCCGCCGCTCGCCCTCCGCTTTGACGTTGATTTCGTGTGCAAACGCAGCGAAGGTCGGCTGAGAGCCCATAGTACCGAATGCTGCGAGTTGATCGAACGTCGGCTTAGCGTTAAAGCCTAAAGGCATGTGTGTCGGGCTAATCTCGCCAAACGAAATGCCTCCCTTTTTCCTCAATCCGATTTGATAAGCCAGAAAACTCGTTTTCAAGGTATTTACGAAACCGTAAAACAGCAGGCCGGATTGGCCTGTCATCTCGCCAAAGAATACCCAATTCGCGAGAAGGATGTTCAAGGCGAACGGGTAACGCTGTGACGTTCTTGGCGTTACTCTGCATGAAGACCACCGAATACGGCAACACAGTAAGAGACTCAGATCCCGCCAGAATGCTGACAATCGATGCTAGGGACCCACCTGTAAAGCTAACCTTGAAATCCTTGATCCCAATGCTTGTAAGCGCATTGCGTAAATCTTCGTAAAGGGGACTACCAGCAGGCGGAGCGATCCATGGGTAAGGCGCAATGTCCTCAAGTTTGAATGCCGATTTACGCGCTAAAGGATGGGACGGAGCGCAGGCGATTACATTTCGCCCGCGCATGAGTGGCTTGAACGATAGCCCTTCAGGAACGGTATCGGGGGATACAGGACAAATGGCCAAATCGATGTTACCCACATTCAGTTGTTCGGTGAGATCGTTAAGATACCCGTATGTTTGATGTATTGTGATTTCGGGAAAGGCACCATGGAATGTGGCAATCATATTGGAAATGACACCGTCCATGAAAATGGGCGTGCCTGAGATGCGTGCAGTGCCAGCCTTGCCACCAGAGTAAAGCTCCGCAACCTGCCGTGCCGCTTCGCTCGCCCGCAAAATGATGCGCCCTTGGTCAGCCAAGGACTGGCAAAGCTCAGTAGGTCTCAACGGGCGTTTGCCTTTTTCGAAAAGTCGCGAACCTAAGCGTGCTTCAAGCATTGCAACGGTGCGCGACAGGCTTGGTTGAGACTTGTTCAGGGCAACGGCACCTTCGCTCAATCCACCAGAATCAATGATCGACGCAAGCATGTGAAGGTGGTTGGGGTCAATCTTCATAACATGAAGGTATATTGATTACCCAAAATTCTATCAACCGTTCATTTTTGATCAGCTATCCATGGTCCTAGGAAAGTTTTGGGAGCGCATCGGATGGATCAGGCAACGGATAAAACTGATTACAACGTGCGCGTTGTTTTTGGTGCTGCGATACGCAAAACAATCGCCGCCGAAACCCGACGTTTAGGGGCCTCTAGAGCTTTAATCCTATCCACTCCACAGCAAAGCGACGCGGCGCTTGAGATGGCAGAGCTTTTAGGACCGCTGGCCATTGGCGTGTTTTGTCAGGCTGAAATGCACACGCCAGTTCATGTAACCGACGCCGCCATGGCGCACGTCGCCGAGACAAAAGCCGATTGCCTCATAGCAATAGGTGGCG